>JAHWJV010000018.1 GCA_019348265.1 Gemmatimonadota bacterium | reverse complement strand
AGGTGTAGGCACTGCCGGCGCTCAGCGACAGGAAGGTGAGTCCTCCCGAGACAGGCAGTGGTCGGGTACTGCACGGATCGCCCTGGCAGCTCTCCGATGCCGAAGCGCTCCCGAGCTGACCCGCCCCGTTGCTCCCCCAGCAGAAGGCGGCCCCGCTCGGAGCCAGGCTGCAGGTGTGGCTTCCCCCGGCGCTGACCATCCGCTTCACGGACACCATCACCTCCACACTCCCGGAGCGATTCGCCAGGGTCGCCGTGAGCGTCGCGGTTCCCGGCCCCTCGCCCCGGACAACGCCCTCGGGGGTGACCGTAGCCACCGCCTCGTTGCTAGAGGACCAGGCGACGGTCCGACCACTCACCGGATTCCCCAATGCGTCCTTCGGCAGCGCGACGAGCCGCAGGGTGTCTCCCGCCGTGAGGCCGGACGCCGGGGTAGTGACCTCGATGTCCGCCACGGTCCCCGGGCCGATTCCGTCCTGGCATGCGGAGAGCAGCGCCCACAGGAGGAGCGCGACGATTCTCACGGTCGGAGAACCTGCTCCGCGACCAGCGATTGGCTTCATGATCATCCTCCTCCACAATACCCTCGTGACCGTTGTCGTTAGTTCGGGTTCCAAACGAGTACGGGTGTGCTCGTGCTCATGGTCGATCCGTCGCCGAGCTGACCGTATACGTTCCACCCCCAGCAGTAAGCGGCTCCACTCGTGGCGATCCCGCAGGTGTGCGACCCGCTGGCGCTCAAGCGCCAGAAGGTGAGCCCACCCGCGACCCGCGTTGGGGCGAGGCTGTTGCTGAACGATCCCTGGCCGAGCTGGCCCTCGGATCCGCGCCCCCAGCAGTATGCCGCGCCGGAACGTGTGATTCCGCAGGTGTGGTCCGCCCCTGCGGCGATTGATGAAAATGCGAGCCCGCCGGAAACGGGCAGCGGCGTGGCCACGCGAGAAGCGTAACCGGCGTTGCCGAGCGCATTGTAAGTCGCGTCGCCCCAGCAGTATGCATCGCCGCTCGCGACGAGGCCGCAGGTATGGCCGTCGCCCGCGCTTACCGACAGGAATACAAGCCCGCCCGAGACTGGCACGGGGATGGTGCTGCACGGCACCCTGGCGCTGGTGCAGCTCTCCGTCGTACCCGCTCCCAATTCGCCATGCAGGTTGTGGCCCCAGCAGTACGCCGCCCCCCCGTCCGTGAGAGCACAGGTGTGCTCACCACCCGTGGTGAGAGAGCGAAAGGTGCGTGCCCCGTCGACCGGAACCGGGACACTCCGGCCGGAGGTGGAGCCGTTCCCGAGCTGGCCATACGAGTTTCCGCCCCAGCAGTGGGCGGCACCGGCAGGGGTCACACCACACGTATGCACCTCGCGCTGGCGAGAATTCGTCTTGCCGCCGGCGCTTACCGAGCTAAAGGTGAGCCCGCCCGCGACAGGGCTGGCCACCGGTGTGCCGCCGGCGGAAGCCGAGCCGGTACCGAGCCGCCCGCTTGCGTTGCTCCCCCAGCAGTAAGCGGCGCCTGCGGGGGTGAGGCCGCAGGTGTACTGGTCGCCGGCAGTGAGGGCAGCGAAGACAAGGCCTCCGTCCGCCAGGAGAGGGCGAGTGCTGCAGGGCGCCCTACTACAGACCTCGCCTGCCGAATTGCTCCCGAGCTGCCCGTGACGATTGAATCCCCAGCAGTACAGCATCCCCTCGGCCGATACCCGGCAGGTGTGCTCAGTGCCGGCACTAAGCAGTGGCATCACGGCTACGGAAAGCACAACGCTCCCGGAGCGGATTCCCACCGTCGCCGTTACGGTAGCGCTCCCCGGTCCCGTGGCCGTCACCAACCCCTCTCCACTCACCCGGACGACGGTCTCGCGGCTCGATGACCAGGCGATGTCGCGTCCGCGGAGCTCGCCGCCGGAAGCATCCTTCGGCGTAGCGGTGAGCCGCAGGGTATCTCCAACCGTGAGGCTGGACGAGGGCGCGGTGACCTCGACGTCCGCCACCACCGCCGGACCGGTGCCCGAATCGCAGCCGTTCAGGGCCGCGCTGAGGAGGCAGGCCAGCAGGAGGATACGGGAGAACGATCGGATGAGCGATCCTGACATACGCGCAGCCCCTTCTATCCGGGGAATTACTCCTGCATATCGCGAAGCGCAAGGATGACTGCCGGCCGAATGACACAACCCGAGGATGGTCGGTGCAGGAGTGCACAGGCTACGAGGGATCCAGCACCCGGACCGGCCCCGTGGTGTTGAAGTGGGTCCCGTTCCCGAGCTGGCCATGAATCCCGTGGCCCCAGCAATACGCGGCCGCATTCTGCGCGAGCCCGCAGGTATGGCTCGTGGACAGCTGGAGCCGGATGAACCCCAGGCCGCCGGAGATCGGCGCCGGGACCGAATTATCGTCGAACCCGGTTCCTATCTCGCCCGCGATTCCACGCCCCCAGCAGTACCCCGCTCCGCTCCCCGTGACCCCACACGCGTGCAGCCCTCCGGTCCCGATCGAGGTAAACGTCAGTCCGCCCGGGACGGCATTCGGGATGCCGGGCTGGGTTACGAATCCAAAATTTCCCCAGCAGAAGGCCTCTCCGCCCGGCGTGAGCGCGCAGGCCACGGCACCACCCGCCGAGATCGCCGCAAACGTCTGACCACCCGGGACCGCGACGGGTACAGTGCTCGGACCGCTCCTCAGCAGATTCCTTCCCCAGCAATACGGCTGTCCGGAAGGAGTGAGCGCGCAGGTCTGCCCCGTCCCGGCCGTGATCGTCCCGAACCGCGCGTCCCCGGCGACTGCGATCGGAACCGAGCTCGCGTTCCGCGTTCCGTTCCCGAGCTCGCCGTCCCCGTTGATGCCCCAGCAGTAGGCCACTCCCTCCGAGGTGAGGCCGCAGACATGGAACGGCCCCAGCGCAAGGGAGGAGAACCGCAGGCTACCGGCGACCCGGGTCGGCACGGTCCGACTGGTGCGAGTGCCGTCTCCGAGGACGCCGTTCTCATTCGCACCCCAGCAGTACGCTTCGCCAGAGGCGGTGAGCCCGCACGCAGACTCGTTCCCGGCATACACCTGCGCGAACGCCACCCCGCCGGGCGTACGCGCAGGAACCGGGAGATCCGGAGCGCCGCTGGAACCGGGCAGCTTCCCCCAGCAGTACGAGCCTCCCGTGGAGCTGGTTCCACAGGTGACGGTATGCCCTGGCAGAATGGAGGAGAACGTCCCCGGCGCGCTCGGAGCACGCGTGCGGGCCACCTCGGCGCTCCCGCTCCCGGGAGGGCCAGCCGCATCGTATGCGTTGACCGTGATCCGGCTCCCGCCTAGCGGCACGATCACGCGGAAGTTCAAACTCACCGCGGTGTCGGGAGCGATGGAGACTTCCTGCTCGGAGCCCCCGTCGATCCGATAGGTGACGCGCTTCACCCCAGCACGGCTCCGCGCAGTCCCCACCACCCGGATGGTGGCCTCGGGGTCGACCAGGACCGTGCTCCCGGACGGGCTCGACAGGTTCACCTTCGGGACGACGTGCCACTCGAAGACGATCGTCTGCACGGTACGGCTCCCCGTCGCGTTGTAGGCGGCGATCACCATCGTATCCGTTCCGACGCGGAGATTCTGGATCGGCATGCTGAAACAGGGTGTCCCGCACCCGCGCCCGACAAAGGTGTGGAGAGGAGTCTCAGGTCCACCGTTCAGGCTAAAGGTGAGCCGGGAGGCACCGCTGACGGTGCCGGAGACAAAAAACGGAGCGGTGTGTGAGGTGTCGGTATACACCGCCCCGTGCCGAGGTGAGGTCACGTTCAGAACAGGAGGGGCCACGGTGTCCATCATCACACCGACCCGGGCACTGGAGCCGCGGTTGCCGGCCGCGTCGTAGGCGTGGACCCGCAGGGTGTTCGGCCCGGGCTGGAGCGTCACGGTGCCGCTGAAGGCGGCCGACGTGCCGGGCGTGATGTCCAGATCCTGCTCGGTCCCCGCATTGAGCTGATAGGTAGCCCGCCGCACGCCCACACTGTCAGCAATGGTGCCGCTGAGCGTCAGTGAGCCGACGTGCACGATGGTGTCGCCCGCCGGGGTGGCGAGCACCACGGCAGGGGGGGTCACGTCGGGAGGGGGCGCGGTGGAACGGTCGCATCCCACCTGGAGGAGCTCAATGCAGGCCATGAGTACACCGCAGCGGCGAAGCGACACGGTAACGGCCACGGGAGACCTCCCGCTGTGAAGAGGTTAGACCGGCAGGACGCGGCAGCGGTCCGAGGCAGCCCCGGAGCCGGATGGAGATCGGATTTGACGAGCCGGGCGATCGTTCCTAGCTCCGTGGCCGCGTCCACAGCACCGCGTGCGGGATCGATCCCCGGATCACGCCGCCGCTCTGGCCCACGACTTCCCCTCGATCGTTGATGCCGTGCGCGATGCTGTTCGGTTTGTCGGGGAGCACGCCGAGGTCGATCATCCCATCGGCCTCGCTCCAGATGAAGGCCCGGGGCGCCCGCGCATGGACCGACCCGCTGGTGGACACGCTGTGCCCGACGACCTGCCCTAAGTCGTTGATCCCCCGGGCACCACTTTCCTGGTGGCCCGGGAGCGTGCCGAGATCGCGCATCCCCGTGGCGCGCGTCCAGACGAAGGCATGCACCTCCCCGGAAGCCGTCGCGCTGGAGCCGACCACCTGGCCCCGGTCGTTGATCCCGAATGCTTCGCTGGAGGGGCCACCCAGGGTGCCGAGATCCTGCATGCCGCCGCCCTTCGTCCAGAGGAAGGCGCGCATCTGTCCCGATGCCGTCCTGCTCGAGCCGGCCACCTGCCCGAGACGGTTGACGCCGTTAGCCTCGCTGAAGGCTCCGCCGAGTGTGCCCAGATCGCGCATGCCTTCCACCCCGGTCCACAGGAACGCACGCACGCCCCCGTCGGGCCCGGCGCTGCTGCCTACGACCGCGCCCGGTTCGTTGATGTCCCGGGCATCCCCGTAGTTGCCGCCGAGGGTGCCCAGGTCGCGCATCCCGTCGTTTTCGGTCCACAGGAAGGGATGCAGCCGACCCCCGGCTACCGTTGTTCGCCCGACCACCGCACCGCGGTCGTTGATGGCGTTCGCCTCGCTGGAGGTTCCGCCCGGGTCCGCTCCGAGGGCGCCCAGACTTCGCGCGCCCTGCTCCGGGGTCCATAGGAAAGCCAGCGTGGTCCGGCCCACTACCTGCCCTCGATTGTTGATCGCGACCGCGGCCCCCACCAGCCCGCTGACTTCGAGCTCCACGACGCGGAGATCGCGGGCGGGTATCGGTACCACTCGCTCCTCTAGATCGCTCCCTGCGGGGGTCTCGCAGCCCAAGAGTGCTCCAATGAGCACGGTGCCGACGATCCCGACTCTCCCTGGATGTCCCATCGCTCTCTCCTGAGATGGTACAGCAGCGGGCCGGATGAAGCACCGCAAGAGCGGGGCCCCCACCGTGAACCCCGCCTGGACCAATCGCCGTACACCTTACGATTCCGGCCGCTCCGGCCGCGGACGAGCGGATTGCCGCGGTCGAACCCGACGTCGTTTCCGCCCGCGTCCCGTTGGAAGCGCACAAGTCGTCCTGCGAGCGGAAGAACATCCGGGCGCATGGGACGAAAGCGCTCCTGCGATACCGTCATGAGCGGCGGGCCGTTACCGATGCGAATCCTGCCCCCCTGCGCGACCAGGTGCATCGGCTCGCCGGCACGCTCCTCGAAGAACAGCCCCGCCCTGGCGCTGACGTCGAGAACCGGAGTGCCGAACGTGTTCGCGGGCCCGCCGCGCGCCGAGTTGGCCTTCCAACTGACACCGATGGTGAAAGCCAGCGCGAGAAGCGCTGCGGTAGCGACCCATCTACCCGTTCCTGCCATACGTCCCCTTGTGTCGGGTTGGATGGGTCGAGCAGAGGTCGCCCCTGCTCAAAGTACTTTGCATCGGCGGCGGATGCGTCGCCGTACTGCCTCACGTCCAGCTCCCCTGTACGGGAACATGGGCCCACCGTCGCCGGCGCACGGGCGTACACTCGCGGTACCTCGATGTCCAAGGCTACAACCGTTGCTGACACCGACCGGAGCTGTAGAGTACGGCGCGCCAAATCAGAATCGTAGAGATTCCGCGCGCTCTCCTGGCGCGGATCATGGATGACCCGGCCTACGGTTAGCGATGGGCTCGGCCGGGCGGTGTGATCCAGTAGTACGTGCGACGAAGAGCATCCCGTCCGGCCATTCGAGGCGACCTCCGGCGCCCCCCCGAACCCGCTGGAGAATCGCGCAGCCGTAGCTCTCGTTTTCCGCTACCGACTCGAGCGCCGCGGGCGCCGAGGAAGCGGCAATCAGGTTGCGGGGGTTCCTCATGGGTTCACCGGTAGCCGAACAGCGGCGGGAACACGATGACCACGAACGCGGCCCACGCCCCGTAAACCGGGAGGTAGGCGGTCTGCCAGCGTTCAACGGGAACGAACGAACCGCGACCTGAGAGGAAGCGGATGTAGAGCAGGGCGGACCCGCCCAGGTTGGCGAGCAGGACTACGTTCATCCCGAGCGCGGCCATACGGTTGGGGGTCGAGCCCAGCTCCGAGATGCGGGCGGCGATCGCCGCCAGCGCGACGGCAACGGCGATGAGCGCGCTGATCACCAGCGCCACGAGCAGGAAGTCGAACGTGTCTCGCGGCGCGTGGGGGTCGCGGGCCGAGACAGAGTAGAGCAGCAACGCCAGGACGAGCACGAGCAGCAGGTCGAACGCGATCAGGATGTTGCGCTCGATCTCGATCCCCCGCCCCGACCACGCCATCGTACCCAGAAACAGGATCAGCATCGCCGCGAACAGTGGCGTGAAGAGGCGCGTGAGCACCGGTGCCATATTCTCGATCACGCTCTGCTTCGCCTCCACCAGCCACGAGCCGACGATCACCGCCGCAAGCGCGCCGGAAGGGATCAGCCACTCCTGTACCGCCGACTCGGCGTTCACGCCGATCGCCGCGTACATTCCCAGGGTGAAAGCCACCAGGACTCCGCCTCCGAGCGCGATCAGCACGTAGTAGATGAACAACTCGCCGGAGAAGCGGACGTAGTTCATGCGGGCGGCGCTGTCGCGCCAGCGTCCCGCCACGTACGCGACCCCCACGACCAGCCAGAGCGCGATCGGCAGATGCATCGCCAGGAGCAGCTCGGTATCGCTGGGCGTGCCGGCGGGACCGCCGGGGCGGGCGAATGGAAAGATGTTGGCGACCACGGCGGCGGCCACGAAGGCGAGCGCCACCCACCGCCGGATGCTCACGTCCATCGCGCGCTTCCAGATGAAGTACCCAGCCAGAAGAGGAAGGACGAAGAGGGTGATGTTGCGCACGTAGAAAGGCGCGTTCTCGTCCGTCATCCCGAAGCCGAACAGCTGCGGCAGCTTGAACGCGAGCGCGGCGGCGATCGCCAGCGCGAAGACCACGACCATTTCGCGGCGCGACTCACCGTCGGCCGGATCCGCCGCGTGGGACGCGACTATCAGCTGCTTCCAGAGCCGGTCCGAGTGCTCACGCGCGAACTCGTTCGCGATCTCGTCCTGCGCGCCCATCCGCTTGACCGCCACCACGAACGCTTCGTCCGGGGACAGCCCGGCGTCCACCAGTCTCGCGATCTGCTCGCGCAGATGGTCCTCCAGCTCTTCCACGTCCATCTGGTGGATTCCACGCCGGCGCCGGAGATAGCTGCGCCACTGTTCGATCTGAAGCTCCAGCGCGTTCTCCACATCCGATGTAGTCATCGTTCTCAGCCTCGCGCAAAGGTCAGGATGGCCGTCAACTCGCCGGGGTTCAACGCGGCGAACCAGATATTCCGCAACGCCGCGTCCACCGTCTGCCACTGTTTTCGCTGCGCCGACAGCTCCGACTGCCCCCGCTCCGTGATGCAGTAGTACTTGCGGCGGCGACCGGTCTCGGAGAGGCCCCAGCGACCCTCGATGTGGCCGTTCTTCTCCAGCCGGTGCAGCACCGGGTACAGCATCCCGTCGGTCCACTGCAGCTGGCCCGCCGAAAGCTCGCCGACGCGCTTCAGGATCGCGTAGCCGTACGTGTCGCCCTCGGCCACGATGGCCAGGATGAGCGGGGTAGCGGAGGCGGCGACCAGGTCCTTGCCGATGTCCATGCTTGCTGCGGGCGTCCCGAGGGATGTGAACCATACCTGACAGCACTATACATTGAGCCACAATGTATGTCAACGGCGGTGTGCGTGTGGGCGGTTCGGGAGAGGCTGGCGGTCGGTAGTCTGCAGAGGCTGCCAGAATCGGCCGTTGCGCACTGCGATCGGCACCTCGAGGAACGGAGGAGGAAACGATTCAGGTCCCCGCCGCGGCATGCGAGCCGCGAGCGGGGACCTGGAACGTTGAACCGGCTTCGTCAGCGGGCGACCGCCGCGTGCGGACCGCTCAAGGGAGGAACTTCTCGCGGAGCAGGTGCGTCCGCACGAACATGACGGTCGAATAGAACTGGAAATCCGCGTTGGCCTTCTTCTGGAAGCCGTGGCCCTCGTCCCTGGCCATCAGGTACCAGACGGGCGCGCCGTTGGCCCGTACGCGCGCCACCATCTGTTCAGACTCGGTGCGGGGAACGCGCGGATCGTTCCCCCCCTGCACCACGAATAACGGTTTCGTGATCTTCTGCGCATTGTTGAGAGGAGCGGTCCGCTCGAAGAAAGCGGCTACCTCG
Source organism: Gemmatimonadota bacterium (assembly GCA_019348265.1). Classification (GTDB taxonomy): domain Bacteria; phylum Gemmatimonadota; class Gemmatimonadetes; order Longimicrobiales; family Longimicrobiaceae; genus JAHWJV01. Next base: position 9,969 of record JAHWJV010000018.1, on the reverse strand, counting down.
GGAACTCTCTCGTCGCCGTACTCGGGTCGGCGGAGATCGCGGCGGTAGGCCTCGGTGTTCCTGAGAAAGGTATTGAAGTTGGAGATGCCGACGATGTCGATCGAGCAACAGATGCGATTGGCGTAGTCGGCAGCGACCGCCAGCGTCATGTACCCGCCATAGCTTCCGCCCGTCACCATGACGCGGCTGGAATCGAGGTCCGGCTGCCGGGCGATCCAATCCAGCAGCGCCCCGATATCCTTGACGGAGTCCAGACGTTTGAGTGCGTTGTCGAGCGCGACGAACGTCTTCCCGTACCCGGTAGAGCCGCGCACGTTGGGGAAGATCATTCCCACGCCCAGCTCATTGAGGAAGTAGTTGTTCCGGCCGATGAAGGTCGGGCGAGACTGCCCCTCCGGCCCGCCGTGGATGTTGACGATGACGGGGCGGCGCCCGGTGAAGCGCGCTGGGGGTGGATAGTAGAACCCGCTGATCTCACGGCCGTCGAACGAGGTCCATCGGATCAGCCGGGGCGGGGAGATCTCGGCAGTGTTGATGCCGCCCAGCTCGCTCTCCGTCCAGCGGGTGACCTGGCCGCTTGCGACGTTGATCGAGTACACGTCGGCCACTGTCTGGGCGGACGCGACCGTGAGGCCGAGCTCGCGACCATTCGCATGCCACTGCAGCCCGGAGAACACGCCGGCCGGAAGCCCGGGGACGGGGCGGTAACGGTTCGTGGACGTGTCCAGCAGGTAGAGCCTGGAGACCCCCGCCTCGTTCGTGAGGAAGGCGAGCTGTTTCCGGTCGCGCGACAAGGCCATCGCAACCACGTCCCACTGGATCCCGGCCGTGATCGGTGAGATGCGTTTGGTCGCGAGATCCAGCCGGAAGAGCCGCAGGAACTCGGACCCCTGGTCGCTGGTCAGATAGACGCTCCGGCCGTCGGCGGAGAAGGCCGCGTCCCCGTACGCAACCGGCTCGGCACCACGCGGCGTGAGTTCCGCCTTACGCCCCGTGGCCACATCCACCGTGTAAAGATGGCTCTGGTTGACGGAGAGCCGCTCGCCGACGATGAGCTGACGGTCGTCGGGAGACCAGTCGAGCACGCCCCAACCCCCACCCTGCACCTCGAGGAGTAGCCGGTTCGTCCCGGGGTCGCTGGGGTCGATCAGGTACAGGTCGCGATCGGCACCGGTGCGCCGGGTGGAGGGGTACACCAGTCGATCTCCGGCATTGTTCCAGACGCCGAGGCCGTTCTGCGAGCGACCGCCGTCCGAAAGCAGGGTGACCTTGCGGTCGGCGAGGTCGTACCGGTAGAGCTGCCAGAACTCGTCCCCGCCGGTGTCCCTGAGGAAAACGAAGTACTTTCCGTTCTTCGGCTCATACCTCGCGCTGGACACCGGCTCGTCGAAGAAGGTCAGCTGCGTGCGAGCGCCGCCAGGCGCTCGGACACCATGCACCTGTACCGTATTCGCGAAGCGCGTACCGATCAGCAGCTCGCGCCGGAGCGGGTGCCAGGTGAGAAGTGCCGCCGACCTGAACTCGGTGTACTTGCGCACCTCGTCCGCGAGCGAGGCCGGGATCGGCGGGATCCCTTCGACGACCAGGTTCTCGGGCGGAGCGACCACGCGACCCGTCTGCGGGTGAACCGGTAGCGCAGCGAAAGTCGACAGTGCGAGCGCGAGCAAGGAGGCAGCGGCTAAACGTCTCATGGAACTCCTGCGCGGGAGAGCCGTCGGGCGGGGCCCGGACGGTATTCAGGGTAGACGTAATGGTTCGGCGCTGAACAGGGAATCGTCTTCTTCAGTGCGCCTCGCGCGAGGGGGTTCCGGATGCGCGCGGTCGGCCGGAAAGCGGCCGAAAGTCGAAGAGCTCGGGCCGGTGGTAGTGACCGGTTACGTCCAGCGTCATGCTCTCCTCCCGGACGCGGCCGAGGTCGAGCTCCGCCAGCAGGATGTGTGGCTCATCGTACACCGGCTCCACCAGGTAGCGTCCGTCCGGGCCGATGATGGCGCTGCCACCGCGTAGCACCCACTGGTCCGGGTGCGTCACACGCTCGGGGTGCGGCTCCAACTCGGGCGGTAGCGCGGAGGCGCGCATCAGGGCGCCCGCGGCGAGCACGTAGCAACGGCCCTCGAAGGCGTAGTGCCGGCTGGCGACCTGGTGCATCTCGTGGGCGGTCGGCCACACCGCCACATGGATGTCCTCTCCCGACTCGTGCAGCGCTTGGCGCGCGAGAGGCATCCAGTGCTCCCAGCAGACCAGGCCGCCAATGCGCCCGGCCGGCGTGTCCACGGCGCGCAATCCCTCCACGTCCCCCGCGCCCCACACCATTCGCTCGGTGTAGGTCGGCATCAGCTTGCGGTGGTGGTTCCGCAGCGTGCCGTCTGGCCCTAGCACCACAAGCGAATTGTAAAGGGTGCCCCGCCCCCGCCCCGCTTCGACCCGCTCGCTGATCCCCACCACCAGCGTGGCCTTCACCTCGCGCGACGTCTCGGCGAGGTGATCGTATGCGGGCCCGGGGACGCTGATGCTGTTCGCCGCGATCCGGGCGAAGATGGCCTTCACCGGCGCATGATCCCAGAGCCCTGCGTCTCGGCAGACGTCGAGCCAGGCGGGGTACCCGGGGAGCCAGGTCTCCGGGAAGACGATCAGCTCCGCTCCGGAGCGCGCCGCCTCCCGGGCCAGCTCCCGGGTGCGCTCCAGGCCCGACTCCAAATCCGAGGCTACCTCCGCCTGAATGACCGCAGCCGTGATTCGCTTCGCATTCATCCGTTCACCCGTCGGCACACGCGCGAGAGCAGTGCGGCGAGCCGCCCGCGCGCGTGGCCGACGGAGCGGGCAGACCAGCAACGAACCTACCTCGGCCCCTCGATGCAGCTTCGCGGCCACGTTCGAGCCGCTACGCACCTCAGGCCCGGCTCCCACGCGCGCAACGTCCTGAGACGAGACGCTTGACCGTCGTTCTATGCGCCATCGTAGCCCTGGTGGCTTCGAGCGGATGCATGACTCAACGACGCGGGAGAATATTGGCTCGCCGGCGCGGCAACCAAGGGAGGGGGTCGTCTACACATTGAAGCGGTACCATAGCTAGGGGGCGAAAGTCGGAAGAAATCTCCGCCGCGCCGGCCTCTTGGATCTCCGACTTCCGGTCCCGACGGCTTACTCTTCCGGCTTCTTCCGACTTCCGGGACCGGATTGAGGACCGGGTTTCGCGGCAACATCGCCTCGACCGACTGCACCCCGGCAACCGAAGCCCGCGGCTCCGCGCGCTACCTCGTTCTGCTCGGAAACGGCGTGACTACTTCGACTCCTGTATGACGCCGGATCCGCTGAAAGTCCCGGGCGTTACGGGTGATCAAAGCAGCACCGAGCCGGCTGCACTGCGCGGCGATGAGAGTATCGTTCCAGAACGACCGACTCTTCGTGACTGCTTCACCGCCGAGCCTTGCGGTCACCTCGCCTGCGTTCAGCCAATCATCAGTGGTCGGCGCGACCAACTGAGTTCCCGAGGAGAGCGCCTCGACCGCCTCGGCACGCTGGGCCGCGTCGGGGATCCCGATGACGACTTCCGCGACTACGACCGTGCTGACGAGAAGGGCCCCGTGCTCTCGCACGAAGCCCTCGAATTGCTCCAGGAACGCGGCGTCGTTCGCCGCACCGACGTAGATGTTGGTATCCGCGACGTAGAGCGAAAACACAAGCCCCCTATTCGATCCTCGATGCGTCGATCGGCCCCAGCGTCGCCAGCCGACGAAGACCCTGAATCTGTGCCTCGCGCTGAACCACTCCCTCGAGCGCCTGCATCACGGTTTCCGTCTCCGTACGCGTCCCAAGTGCCTGCCGTGCTCTGTCCAGCAGCTCTTGATCGAGCATGAGCGTCTTCTTCCGGCTGGCGCGCGGTACGGATGCGATTCGTCTAGCGGTCGGCATGATCCCTCCGGTCTGGTTACGTACGATACAGTAAATTTAGCCGTATCGTACACCCTCCGCCAGCCTCTCGTAGGTCGCCACCGTCACACATTGAAGCGGGAGTGCCAAGCCCTCCACCGATCCGGCGGAGTTCGCCTACCTGCTCAGCTTCCCCACTGCGGTCCGCCTGTGTCCGCCGCCCTCTCCGCCATGTTTCGCCGGCCCAACGGACACACTTTGGACACACCGCGCGAGAGTGTGCGCACACCTCCGTTTCTTCACCGCCCCCATACATATACGACAAAGCTGACAAAACTGACAAAACCCAGCATCTATGCGGGTTTTCTCGCCGGATTTCCGTCAGTTTTCGGTTTCCGGCCCCTGAAACCTGATACCAGAAACTGACAACCGCCCCCGGAAAACAGACAAACGCGGATCAGGAACCGCCCTGCCGGTCCTGTGTGTCCCTCTCTCTCGGCTGGTAGCCTACCCGTCGCAGCAGTTCGTCGCGCCGCCGCAGCTTCTCCAGCCGATCCGCGATCCACGCGACGCGCGGCGGGTCCGCAGGGCGGGCGGGCAGTTCGGCGCGCTGCTTGTCGCTCATGTCTCCAGCCCCCTCCCCCGCGCCATCCGCTGCCGGGTCGCGATCGTGTCCAGCCGGCGCGCGAACTCCTCTTTCGCGCCTTCCACCACGATCCCGCGCGCGGCCCGGTCCAGCGCCAGCACCTCCCGGTCGCGCGCCTGCTGCTCCGACGGATACGGCTCCGCCGTGCTCAGCACCTCCACGCACCACTCGGGCGGCTCCTCCCCCCGGCGCTCGAAGATCGCCCTCAGACGCGTTGCAACGGGTCCGAACGCGTGGTAGGGAAGCGAAAACGGCTCGCATATGACTGCGGCCGTTTGCGTCTCTTCGCGGGTGAATGTGTCCACAGGATGTGTCCACGGTGTCCAGCGTTCCCGCAGGAGAGAAAATAGAGGGGTAGGCATTTTTGCGTCCGTTGCGTCCGCAGCAGCCATAAACCCAAATAGATGCTGGCTTGCTCGTCGGACGCAAGCGAACGCAAGCGGATGCCGTTGCGTCCGCTTTCGTCGGAACCGACGGCCGCCCGGGAGGTGAGCCGCCAGCGTGCGGCCGAACGGGAGCGCCGACTCTCTTGCCCGTAACGCCGCTCCCACGCATGTTAACTGGACGGACATCTGCGTTTCGCGCGGCTGTAATCACGGCAAGGCCGCAGAGCGTTACCTCCACCATGGAGCTAAGAACGGATGCGTTATACCACTCCTGGACGCTCTCTGGTTGCCGTTGCTGTAAGTTTGCTGGCACTCGCCGCCTGCGAAGGCGCTACGGGTCCGGTCGGACCTATGGGACCACAGGGTCCGGCTGGCCCGCAGGGCCCCGTTGGCCCACAAGGCCCATTCGACAAGATCGTGCGGCTACCGTTCTTCACTGCGGGTGTCAGCCATAGCGCGAGCAATCCGGAGGCAAACACCTGCCTGCGGGAGTCTACTCACATCATCAAGTTCAACCGGCGGGACTATGCCGGGGTGGATTCTGTCATTTTCATCGCGAGTCTCTCATCGTCTACTAGCTCAGCCCGGGCAATTGCCGACGTGTTCAACTTGACGGATGGGGTGGTCGTCACACGAAGCCAGGTGCAGACCACTAGCACATCGGCAACATGGGTAGAGTCTGGCAACCTTTTCGGCGGCCTGCCGGACAAGGAGATCACATTGTGCATTCGCCTCCGACCTGAGACGAGTGGAGCGGTTGCATCGGTGCACAGCGGTTCTCTTCTATTGTATCGCCGCTAACATCCGGCGTCATCTCCTGGGCCTTCTATGAGGCCACCGAAGTCAAGCCTGACGATCGCTGAGCAAAGAAAGTTTTAGGGCAGCCGTTCTCGGTTCTGCCCGGTTACTGAAACCTCACCGCCGCTGCGAGCCGCTTCCTTTCAGGCGTGCGGGCCCCAGGCCCGCGGACTGCCTTCTATCCGTGCGGGCTCAAAGGCCGGACACCTCATGCGTATTCGCCCTCGGGCGAGTCTGGGAAGCGCGAGCGAGGAACCCCATCTAACACTCGGTCAGCTCAAAAGCGCCGACCCGGCCGTAGCCACGGGTCCTCGGCACCCGCGCACCTGCGGTGGTTCTATCCGTCCTGAGCCTTCTTTCAACTCCTACGCCGCCCGCGGCGCATCGTTCTTGAGCTTTGCCCCTGCTGGCGGGGTGCCCGTCTCGAGGTACTTCCAGAGCTCGATCAGAAGCCTTCGGGCGAGCGCTACGATTCCGATCTTCCGTAGCCGTTTGCTCCCGTGGCCGAAGCGCCGCTCGTACCAGCGACTGAGCTCGCTGTCGGGCTGGTAGCGCAGCCATCCCCAGGCGATCTCGATTGACAGCGCACGGACCCAGCGATTCCCCGCCTTGCCGATCCCTTGCTCCCGAGCGTCATCGCCGCTCTGGTACGGTGTCGGCGTCAGCCCCGCCAAACCTCCGACCTGCCTGCGGTTCTTGAACTCACGCCAGGAGAAGAACTCCAGCGCGAAGAGCCACGCCGCGTTCGGTCCGATCGCGCCGAGCTGGAGCAGCTTCCTCGCGCACTCGGTGCCCGGCGGCTCCGGCGCCGGCAGAATTATGCGCCGCACGATCACCCTGGGCCGTGTCGGCACTTCGCAGTCGAAACCTACCTCCAAGCGCGCGTTCATCCGTACCTCGCCTTCATGCGCTGCTGATCCCGCCACTGAAGGTACATGGCCCACTGGGCATCCAAGCCCCACGGCAGCTCGGGAGTGAGGATCTGCGTCCGAATACCGGACAGGTCGATCCCGCGCGCTTCCAGCTCCCGCATCACCGCGTTCCGCTGCGCCGGCTCCAGCGAAGCGAACCGACTCTGCAGATCGACGAGGCGGTCACGGCGCGCCAGTTGCCGCTCCATGAACACGTTGACCGTGGTCGCCAGCTCGGTCCGATCCTCCTGCCACTCCGCCACCAGGGCCGTGGCGGCCGTCGCCGCCTCCGCCGAGTAGTCTAGGCCCGCCTTGCGGTCTTCCTCGGCCTCAGCGTTGGCCAGAGCCGCGCGCAGCTCCGCGACACGTGCCTCGGCCCCGCTCAGCAGCTGCTTCAGCGCAGAAGTCCGGTTCTGAACGTCTACCATCTCCTCAACGCCGGCTCGGCTCCGGCTCCCGGAGAGCGCGTCCAGCTCGCCCTGGGACGCGGCCAGGTCGTCGCGATACCGGTCGCACCGGACCTCGACATCTTCCAGCTCGGCCCGGATCTCCGACGTCGGGCGTGTATCAATCGTCATTGGTCCCCTCCGGTTTGATGATTCCCAGCTCGCGCAGCAGCGCATCCTTCCGATTCAACCGCTCCAGCCGCTCCGCGATCCATGCGTTGCGTGGGGCGGGCACTTCACCACGGCGGCCATCGCGGGCACGCACGCGGTCTACAGCCCGCTCGGCGGGCGTCCGTTCATCGGGCATCGTCTGGCTCCTCCCCGGGGTAATCTTCCAGAACGCTCCGGACCATCCGGACCGTCAGCTTCATGTCCTCGAGCTCCGCCAGCGGCTCCCCGTCGATCAGGCGGCGGAGTAGCTCCCGCTGTTGCGCCTCAGGCGCGCGACGGCCTTCCAGCCGCGCCAGCCGCCGACGAACCGTGCGCGTCACGACTCCTCCTCCAGCGCTGACAGCCGGCGCTCTATCTCGTCCACCTCGACCGCGCGCAGCCCGATCGCCAGCAGCCGGCCGGACTCGCGAATTGCGCCAAGCGCGAGCTTGTCGTCGCCGGCCGTCTCGGCTCGGGCGAGGATCGCGTCGGCACAGGCGTAGAGCCGGGTCAGGAGCCGCAGCAGCAGGTTCGCCGTGACGGCGACCCGCGCGTCGTCAGCCCGCGTGAGTTGCGCGGGCACGTGCTCCGAGGCGTGCCGGTGTACGGCAGACTCGGACAGGTCGCGCGCCGCCGCTATTTCCCGGAATGTTGAACGCCGCTCGACCAGCGAGCGGTCAATCGCCAGTCGGTCCGGATGGTCGCAGACGGTGCAGCGTCTAGGCATCAATCCTCCGCTGGGCAGGGCACCAGCTAGCGCGGGCTGCCGGGGAGACAGCGGCGACCGCGTAACTAGAGCTTGGCAAAATCCTCATCTTCAACGGGGGAGCCTGCTCACGAGCGCCTTCGCGTCCGCCACTGGGTCGTACGTGCCGTCGGTGGAGCGCTTCGCCTTTCGCGGCAGCTCGCGACGGAGATAGCGCGGCGCCCCCTTCCGACCGACATTCTGCAGCCGTCCCTGCTGCTCCAGCTCACGCAGCCGACGCTCGGAGTAGCCCGACTCCCGCGCGGCCTCCGTGGGGGTCAACGCCTCTGACCGCGCGGCCCGCAGCTCTCCGTCCAACTCCGCCGCGGCACGATCGTAGGCCACCGCAGCCGGTTCACATCCGTGGGCGCGAAGCTCGGCGGCGAGATCGCGCCAGCGGGTCCCGAGAGCGCGAAGCGCGTCCATCAGAACGGAACCTGCTGCGGCTCGTCAGGGTCGCTCAGCGCCGCCAGAGCGCCGGCGGAAAGGTGCAGCACGTTCCGCTGGCGACCCTCCAGCGTCTTGCGGATATGGAGGGTTTCACGCGCATGGTCGCGGCTCGCAAGCACGCCAAATTCCCCGAGCCGCTTCTTTAGCGACCCGAGAGACAGAGGCAGAGAGTCGCCGCTGTCGCGAGCGACGAGCTGCGCTACGCGGTACGCGGCCTCGGGTTCTAGGTAGAGTTCGCCGCCATCAAGCCAACCGATCCGATGGCCCTGCGGTTGCCACTCCTCGAACGCCCCCTCTCGGCGTCTCCAGCCCCATGGCTCCGCAGGTGCCGGCATGCGGCCGATGGGACTCGCGACGTGTGCCCGCCCGGCAGCCAGCGCGCCCGTCACGAGCGCGAGGAACCGCGCGGCTGGTTCCTGCTCAGTCTGGTGCTCCGTTTGGGAGGCAGCGGCGATCCTCAGCGCGAGCTCCGCGCGCGTCAGCAGGTCGGTGGCGCCGCTCGCGTTCACCGCGTCTAGTTCGAGTGCGAATTCGACGAAGAGGTGCCAGCCGGTCAGCAGGTGAGCGACGATCTCAGGCGTCCGGCGGTGGGCGCCGTCGATGCCGCTCCGGAGCGCCGCGGCGCGCGCGCGCAGGTCGATCGGCATCCGCGCGGCTAACCAGCGGACGTAGCCAGCCATCGCCTGCGAGTACAGCCCGGCCGCAGCGTCCTCCTGGGCTTCGGTCAGGCGGGGCCACCGGACGTCTCCCGGTCCGACCTCCAGCACGAGTAGCCGCGCCCGGAGCGAGTGCCCGAGTGGCACATCCTCGCCAGTGCTGAGGATCAGCCCGCGTGGGGGCTTCGCGGGCCGGAGCGAGCCGTCCGCTCGCATCCTTCCCCTCCCCGCGTTGTTTCCCTGCGCGCGCAGCAGCCGGTCCGCCTGTTGGTGCATCCGCTGCACGTCGTACTGTGACCCGGCGGGCTTGAAGTCGTCGACGGCCAGTAGCGCGTCTTTAACAAGAAAGGCCTGGCCTTCTAAACTATTTGCAGTGCTGCTCCAGCTCGCCGGCAGGTGCCGCGCGTCCATGCCGGCGCCGAAGTGCTGCTGGGCCAACGCAGTGATCTCTGTCTTACCAGCTCCGCTCGGGCCCGTCAGATGGAGGCTAAAATCGGCGGACCCCAACGGGGCCCGGTACGCAGCCGCGATGATGGGCACGTAGCGTTCCGTGACCAGGTCGTGATCCCCTCCGAGGTGCGGTCCGATTGCGACCGGATCACGCCCCAGTACTCTTCCCGGACGTCATCGTCGATTTCTACCGGCACGTGCTCGCCGCACAGGCGTTCGGAGCCGTCCTTCTTGGCCCCTAGATCCAAATACTCCTCGCCGGTCTCGACGTCGTAGTAGTTCGCCTTGAGGCCCGAGCCCTTGAGACTCCGGAACGCGCGCCCCCGCTAGTACAGCGTCCTGCCGGTCTTCGAGAACGTCACGCGTCCGATGCGAGCGGGACTCGCGAGACCGCGAGCCTTCGACTCGATGTACATAATCCGCGGGCGCAGCCCGATCTTGCCAAGGGGACAGAGCCGATG
>JAHWJV010000189.1 GCA_019348265.1 Gemmatimonadota bacterium | reverse complement strand
TGAGCGGCGGGGCCTCCCGTCCGATGATCCAGCCGCCCGCTTCCCCGGGGGACCCGCAGCGCCGGCTCGACCTCCACGTCCCGGCCTTCATACGGCGCCAGATGGACTGAGCAGTAAGAAGAGGGCCCCGCCCGCACGCGGGGCCCTCTTCTTTCGCTGCGCCGCTCGGCCTCAGGCGGCGGGCGCTCGCCTCTGTTCGAGGAATTCCCGCACCAGGTCCGGGGCGAGAGGGGGCGAGAAGAGGAACCCCTGGGCGAACTCGCAGCCGAACTCGCGGAGCAGCTCGAGCTGGTCGGGCGTGCTGACGCCCTCCGCCACGACCCGCAGGTTCACGCTCCGGGCGAGCTGCAGAATCGTGTTCACCAGCTGCGCGTGACGGTCTCCGCGTACCATCCGGCTCACAAACGACCGATCGATCTTCAGCGCGTCGAGCGGCAGGCGGTGCAGGTAGCTCAGCGAGGAGTAGCCGGTGCCGAAGTCGTCCATGAAGAGCTGAACCCCGAGAGACTTCAGCTGGCGCAGCGTTCTCGTCGCGACCTCGCTGTTGTCGATGACGCCGCTCTCGGTGATCTCCAGCTTCAGCATGTGCGGCTCGATCCCGGTGTCACGGACCGCGGCTTCCACTCGGTCCAGCAGGTTCGGCTGGGAGAGCTGCTTCGCGGAAAGGTTGACGCCTACCCAGAGCGGCGCGTCGCTGCCGAGCTCCTTCTGCCAGGCGACCAGCTGCCGGCACCCTTCGTTCAGCACCCACTCGCCGATGCGCACGATCATCCCCGTCTCCTCGGCAACGGGGATCACCTCGGACGGATAGACCAGTCCGCGTAGCGGGTGCTCCCAGCGTAGCAGCGCCTCAAAGCCGACTGCCCTTCCGGTCTTCAACTCGATCACCGGCTGATAGTGCAGGCGGAACTCCTCCCGCTCGATCGCACGGCGCAAGTCCGTCTCGAGCTGGAGCCGCGCGAGCGCGTCCGCATGCATCGTCCGGTCGAAAATCTCGAACTGGCCGGTCCCGCGCGCTTTGGCCCGGTACATGGCCATGTCGGCGCTGCGCCAGAGATACTCCGGCTGCTCTACCGCCGCACTGCTCATGACGATCCCGACGCTTCCGGATGTGAAGAGCTCGTATCCGTGAAGCTGGATCGGCACGGCCAGCGCCGACTGGACTCGTTGGGCGACGCGGATGGCGTCCTCGACTCCCGAGATCTCCTCGATCAGGATCGCGAACTCGTCCCCCCCGAAGCGAGCGATGGTGTCGCTGGGCCGCACGCAGCCCAGCAGGCGGTTCGCAATGACCCCGAGGAGCTCGTCGCCCACGTGGTGGCCCAGGCTGTCGTTTACGACCTTGAACCGGTCGAGGTCGAGGAAGAGCACCGCGAACCGGTCTTCCGGCGAGCGGCGGCGATGTTGTATCGCCTGTGTCAGCCGGTCGAGAAAGTAGACCCGGTTCGGCAGCCCGGTGAGCGGATCGCGCAGTGCGTAATCGCGCAGCGCCTGCTCGGCCCGCTTCCGCTCGGTTACGTCCTCCGAGCAGGTGACGATCCCGACCGTCCGCCCGTCCGCGTCCGTGACCACGTCCGACCAGAGCAGAACGGGGAACCGCGTGCCGTCTTTCCGAACGTTGATCGTCTCACGCGTCCAGCTCGAGCCGGGGCGAGAGGCCTGCGCGTCCGGGGTGCGGGTGGACTCCGGCGGCCCCAGGAGGCGAGCGTGGCTCCCGACCAGCTCGCCTACCTCGTACCCGTGCATCCGGGCTTCCGCGGGATTGGTGTAGACGATCTTTCCCGTGGGGTCCGTCACCGTCACGCCGAGCTGCATGTTCTCGACGGCTTTGCCGAGCATCCGCACCAGGTTCTCCAGCGCCCGGCGCTCGGACGCGTCGAGCAGTAGCGCCAGCTCGCCGGCGACGACCTCGGCCAGGTCGCGGAGTCCCTCGACCTGTTCCGGGGTCCACGGGCGAGTGTCGGCGTCAAAAACGTAGAGACAGCCGGTCTGCCGGCGGCCCTGCGGCTGGAAGGGGACGCCGAGAAACGCTCGAACCGAGCTACCGCGGGCGAGTGCCTCCGCGTCGGCATCCGACGAAAGGTCCGGGAGGGCCGCTGGCAGGCCGGAGCGCGCCACGCGAGCGGCGAGCGCCTCCAGTAGCGCGGACTCCTCCGGCGTCGCACACTCCGCGGCGGCATCGGCCCAGATGGCGGCGCCGTCCGCGCCGGACCCGCCCTCGAGCGACAGCCCGGCACCCCGCGCCTGAGCCGCGCGCACGGCGAGGCGGCGGTACACGGCGAAGCGTCCGCCCGACGCGGATGCACCTGCGCGGGTGGTGGAGTCGGCGGACGCGGGCTGTGCGACGAGTGAATCGTGCAAGGCGGAGGATGGGATGGGGGTACCGTGAGGTGCGGCTCGTGCCGAGCCGGGAGGATCCTCGTGTAAATATCGGCAGGACCTGCCGGAAAGCTTCGTGCGGAGGCTCGAACGAGCGGCGTAAACCGACGCGGCGGGGCGCGGCCGCCCGGATGACGCACGCGGCGGACGTGAACCGCACGCCACGCCAGGATCAAGCGTACGGCAGGAAAATACGCCCGGACTGCCGGTCGATCCGCTCCCGTCGCGACGCGGTAAATCCCGATCCGGCGGCGAAATAACGCCGGTCCACCGACGGTTGACAAGGCCCGCCCGGTCCGGGTAGCTTTGAGGACTCGACTTTCTGGTGAACTCATCGATCGCGGACCGCTCTGGTCCGTGCTTTTCCTTTTCCTCCCGTCGCGGGAGCAAACTCTTTTCCGATGTTCGACAGTCTCAAGGCTCGGTTCCTCATCATCATCGCCCTGAGCGCCCTCAGCGTCTGGACGCTCGCTTCGAAGGGTATCACCCTCGGCCTGGACCTGCAGGGTGGGACCAATCTGGCGCTCGAGGTGCGGGATCCGAACAACGCGATGACGGCCGCGCAGCGGACGGACGCCATCGACCGCGCGCTCACCATCATTCGCACCCGCATCGATGAGCTCGGCGTGGCCGAGCCGGTGATCCAGAAGGTCGGTGACGATCGGATCATGGTGGAGCTCCCGGGCGCGACGGCGGAAGAGCAGGGGAGGGCCAAGGACGTCATTCAGAAGACCGCCGCCCTGCAGTTCCAGATCGTGCGACCGGTCAGCGAGTTGGAGACGGCGATCCCCCGGATCGACCGGCTCGTGGCGGAGCGTTTCCGCGCGACCGTGGCGCCGACTGCCGCGGCTCCGGCGCAGGGCACCCCCGGCACGCTCGGCGGCCTGTTCGAGAACCAGCGCGACAGCGCGGCTGCCGGCGCGGCGACGGACAGCACGGCGGGGCGAGCGTTCTCATCCCGGCTGGTTCCGACCGGCGGTGTGGGTGAGTTCGCAGTGGCGACGGAAGACGTGCCGGTGATGGAGCGGTACCTGGCGTCTCCGGAGGTTCAGGCCCTGCTCCCGCGCGATCTGCAGCTCCGCTGGAAAACCGCCCCTACGGGAGACGAAGCGCAGGCGACGCCGTACCGCCTCGTTTATCTCGTCGAGAAAAAGCCGCTGATGACGGGCGACTACCTGGTCGACGCCCAGGCGCAGCGCGATCCGCAGATGGGCCGGCCCATCGTCACATTCAAGCTCAACCGCCGCGGCGGGCGGATCTTCGGCCAGGGGACGGGCGAGCACATCGGTGACCAGATGGCGATCGTGCTGGACGATCGCGTCCACAGCGCGCCCGTGATCAACGGGCAGATCACGACCAACGGCCAGATCGACCTGGGCAACACCGGGACGATCGAGGAGGCGCGGGACCTCGCGCTCGTCCTGCGCGCCGGCGCGCTCCCCGTCCCGCTCGACATCGTCGAGGAGCGCAGCGTCGGTCCCTCGCTCGGCGCCGACTCGGTTCAGAAGGGCCAGCTCGCCGGGATGATCGGCCTGGCCGCGGTTATCCTGATGGTGCTCCTCTATTATCACTTGTCGGGCGTGCTGGCGGTTGTAGGGCTCGCGCTGTACGGCGTGTACACGCTGGCGATGCTCTCCGGGGTCGGGGCGGCGCTCACCTTTCCCGGCATCGCCGGCTTCGTCCTCTCCGTCGGCATGGCGGTCGACGCGAACGTGCTCATCTTCGAGCGCATACGGGAAGAGTTGGCGGAGGGGCGCAACGTACGCGCGGCGGTGAATCAGGGGTTCAAGAACGCTCTTCCCGCCATCATCGACTCGAACCTGACCACGCTCATCACGAGTCTGGTCCTGTACCAGTTCGGTGGCACCGGGCCGGTCCGCGGCTTCGCGGTCACCCTCGCCCTCGGCCTGATCGCCTCCTTCTTCACGGCGGTGTTCGTCACACGGACCTTCTTCATGCTGTATCTGGAGCGCCGTCCGACGGCGGCCACGATCAGCATCTGATCTAGAGAGAGCCATGCGAGTCTTCGCGAACGCAAATTTCCCATTCCTGCATTGGCGGCGCCGCGCGTACATCTTGACCGCGGTGGTACTTGCGGTGGGATTCGGGGCTATGATCCGGAACGTGCTCGACCCCGATATCCGAAACTGGCAGAACTACGGAATCGACTTCACCGGCGGCACGCTGGTCCAGGTACGGTTCGAGGATCCGACCACCGTGGAGCGCGTCCGTCAGGTCACGGGGAACGAGTGGGAGATCGTGCAGTTCGGGGGCGGAAACGAGTACCTCATCCGGCTGGGGACCTTCGACCAGGGAACGGAGACCGACGCTCGCCGGCTGGTGTCGGGGGCGCTCGCCCGCGGCTACGGGGCCGACGACTTCACCATAGTGCGCACGGAGGGGGTGGGGCCGAAGGTGGGGAGCGAGCTGCAGCGTAACGCGCTGATCGCGATCGTTCTCTCGCTCGGCGCCACGCTTCTCTACCTCGCATTCCGGTTCGAGTGGCGCTTCGGAGTGGCCGCGGTTCTGGCGACCGCACACGACATCCTGATCACGCTCGGGTTCCTCGCCCTCATTCGAACGGAGATCTCGCTCGGCAGCGTCGCCGCGCTCCTTACGGTGGTCGGCTATTCGCTGAACGACACGATCGTGGTGTTCGACCGCATCCGCGAGAACCTGGCGGCCGGGCTTCGAGGGCAGACGTACATGGAGCTGCTGAACCGCTCCATCAATGAGACGCTCCCGCGTACCGTGCTCACCGGCGCAAGCACGCTCGCCACCCTGTTCGCCCTGCTCATCTTCGGTGGGCCGGTGATCCGCGACTTCACGCTCGTTCTGATCCTCGGTATCGTCATCGGTACGTTCTCGTCCATCTTCGTGGCGTCTCCGATCCTGAACTACATCGAGTCGCGATGGCCGCACCAGCGGGGCGGGACCGGCACTGCCGCCTCCGCGACGAAGCGTCCGCGAGCGGCCGCGTTCTGACCCGGAACGGGCCTCGCCAACGAGCCGTCGCGATCTCCGCGACGGCTCGTTTTGTTGTGTGCCCAGCATGGGCGATGGTCCGGAGGTGAAAGTCCTCCCGGAACTTGGTCGTAGGGACCGAAGCGATCCGCAAGGCGCCTTTCCCGTGAGGGGAGCGCTGAAAGAAGCGGGGTAGCGAACCCGTCGAGCCGACGAACAGAAACCGGATAGGAGGCATTGCCGAGCAGGGCGAGCGTGCAACTGAACGCGAAGCTCTCACGACCAAAGCTCAGGCGGTGTAAATCCGGCGGTTGTGCGGGGAAGGCCATCGTTCTTACCTGGGGAGATCTCGCCTTACGCCTGAAAGGGCGACGCAGGGTAGCGATACCGGCTGCGGAGCGAGAGGTCAGCAGAGGCCGTAGTAGCCGAGGGTGCGCTGCGGGAGCATCGGAGGCGAAGGGCCGAACGGAGAGGAGAGCGAGACGACGTTGCGCCTTGGAATGGCAATGCACCAGAAGTCCATGCAAATGGAGCTGCCGCTGGAGGGTAGGGGTGAAGCCCCGAGAGTAGAGCGGAGCGGCGAAGCCAGGCTGGCGGCGCAGGGAGACGAGCGCTCAGGAGTCGACGGCCTGATGGAGCGGGTCGTCGAGCGCGACAACCTCGTGAGAGCGTTGAAGCGCGTGCGGAGCAACCGGGGAAGTGCTGGCATCGACGGGATGCGCGTGGAGGAGCTGCCGGAGTATCTGCGGGAGAACTGGGAGCGGATCCGGGCGGAGTTGCTCGGAGGAAGCTACCGGCCGACTGCGGTGCGACGGCAGGAGATACCGAAGAGTGGGGGAGGGGTCCGGCAGTTGGGGATTCCAACCGTGCTCGACCGGTTCATCCAACAGGCCATTCTGCAGGTGCTGCAGCCGATCTTCGATCCCACGTTCAGCGAGCACAGCTACGGATTCCGGCCCGGACGCAGGGCGCACGACGCAGTCTGTCAGGCGCAGCGGTATGTCCAGTCGGGGCGTAGATGGGTGGTGGACGTGGACCTGGAGAAGTTCTTTGACCGGGTGAACCACGACGTGCTGATGGCGCGGCTGGCGAAACGGGTGGAGGACAAGCGGCTGCTCAGGGTGATCCGCCGCTATCTGGAGGCCGGAGTACTGGCGGACGGGGTGGTGGTGGAGCGGTACGAGGGAACGCCGCAGGGCGGACCCCTGTCGCCGCTGCTGGCGAACGTGCTGCTGGATGAAGTGGATCGGACGCTGGAGAAGAGCGGACACCGGTTCGTTCGCTACGCGGATGACTGCAATGTGTACGTGCGGTCGAAGCGGGCGGGGGAGCGGGTGATGGGGCGGATGGTGAGGCTCTACGCGAGGCTCAAGCTGAAGGTCAACCAGGAGAAGAGCACGGTGGCGCGCGTGTGGGAGCGGAAGTTTCTGGGCTACAGCTTCTGGGTAGCCAAGGGACAGACGGTCAAACGCCGCGTCGCGCCAAAGGCCCTGCAGGACTTCAAGGAGCGCATCCGGCAGATCACGAGCCGGAACGGAGGGAGATCGCTGGAGAAGGTGGTGGAGGGGCTACGGGCGTACTTGCTAGGCTGGAAGGCTTACTTCCGACTGGCGGATACTCCGGGGGTCTTTCACGCTCTCGACCAGTGGATCGC
>JAHWJV010000188.1 GCA_019348265.1 Gemmatimonadota bacterium | reverse complement strand
GTTCCGGCGACCGCAAGGCCGATCAGGCCGTTGCGGATCGGGGTCTGGCGGAGCCCGTTCATCACGGAACCGCGCGGAGTGCGGCGGCGCTCGACCAGCGGCCGGTCCCGCTCGTAGTCGAGCGAGTAGCGCGGGTTTACCTTCGCGTCGGGCATGCCGCCGTCATAGGCGCGCGGCCAGCGACGGCGCGTGCGGCCGGTCGGATGCCGGCGGTATTCAGCTGCGTACTCCCAGGCGGGCGTCGGTCTTCTTGAGCTGAGCTGCATCGCGGGGCCTCCTTCTCCTCACCGGACGCCGGGGGTGGATCCCGACGCTTGCGGTGGCACGGCGTGTCCAAAGGACGCTAAGTAACAGGAATATAACTACTTGCACTATATATGCCAGGGGGCGCCGCTTCTGGCTCAGATGTGCACCACGATTCTTTCGAGACGGCCGCGGCGGCGCGGGACGAAACGATCCATCAGCTCGGCGCGGCGCTGCAGCCGGCGACGTGACTCCCGCGCGTCGCGCTCCTCCCGCTCCAGGATGAGCCCGAGGACGCCGGCGGAGGCGAGCGCGAGCGGGCTCAGCGACGGGACGGATCTCGTCCGCCGGGCGGTCACGAACGCGTCGACCAGCCCGGCCACACCCGCTCCGACTGCCGCCGCGTTCAGGACTCGGGTGGCGGTGGCGCTCGGCGCCGTCGGATCGACTGCGTGCTTCACGTGCGCGGCGGCGGCGAGCGGGGCCAGCACCGCGGGGAGCCACCCCACGGTCGTGGAGAGGGCGCCACGTTCCGGGCCGGGGGAGCCATGCGGATAGGGCGGCCCGGCCTGCTTCTTCGCGCGGCCGAAGGAATCGAGCGTGATGTCCACGCTCGCCAGGAGGAGCATATGGGCCGCCAGCATGCGGAGCCCTTTGAATTCCGCTGCCGGTTTGTTATCCTCTTCCAGAGCCTCGCCGCCGACCCGATCCGTGAACTCCCGCATTCGCTCGAGCATGGATTCTCCCGTTCGCCATAAAAGGTTGTCGACCAGCGGGCCGCAAGACGCGCACCAGGGCTCGCCCCAGCGCCATGCGCCATCTGCGGTTACGCCGCCGTGGCCGCTCGGGGGTGGATGAACGTGGAGAAACAGTCCACCCCGTTCATGGTCGGGTGGCGCGAGCGCATCCGGATCTTCCTGTTGTTCACCTTCGCTCTGGTATCCGTCGAGCTCGCCCACGACCTGTACCGCCTGTACGCATTCGGGAGTGAGCGGGCACAGCTGCGCGTGCTGAACACCATGGTGGACGCGGCCGGTGTCGAGGTGGTGCGAACCCAGATCGAGGAGGACAGCCTCCGCTCGAGGATCGAGCTGATGGACGTGGCGCTCGAGGGGTCCCGGGGCGCCTTCGCCGGCTACGACAAGCGTGCTCGCGACGGAGTCCTCACGGAAGCCGCCTACCAGGAATACCGCGGCCGGATCGCCAGCTACAACGACCAGGTCGCCGTCCGCAACTCCTGGTTCGCCCGCTGGCAGCGCGCCTCCCGCAGGAACCGCGACGCAGTCAAGCAATACAACCGCCTAGCCGACGAGATCCGCTCCATCGCCGCGCAGATGGGCGAGCAGCACTACAACATTCCGTCCCCGGTGGAGGCGGCGGTGAAGAGCGGGCTGCACAGGGAATAGGGAGCAGGGAACAGGGAACAGGGAACAGGGAACAGGGAACAGGGAACAGGGAACAGGGAACAGGGAACAGGGAACAGGGAACAGGGAACAGGGAACAGGGAACAGCGGGAAACAAGCGACGGGGCCGCCATCGTGCTAGATGGTGGCCCCGTTTCTCTGGGCAGGCTGTTCCCTGTTCCTATTCCCTGTTCCTGCCGTAGGTATGCTCCTTGAACTACCCCAGGCCATGAGCGAACGAGACCGCGAGGAAACGGGCCGGATGTGGCGGCGGGAGGGCAGTCCGAAGGAAGGGTTTACGTATCTGCGAGCGGACGGGAAGCCGCTGCGGAGCCCGGCGGCGCTGCGGCGGATCAAGACGCTGGCGATCCCTCCGGCGTGGACGGACGTGCGGATCGCGCCGAAGCCGACTGACAAGGTTCAGGCGGTCGGCCACGACGCGGCGGGTCGGAAGCAGTACATCTACCACTCCGATTTCGTACAGAAGCGGGCGCGCAGGAAGTACATCAGGGTGGAGGCGTTCGCGCGGGTATTGCCGCGTCTGCGGACGATCACGAACGAGCATCTCCGCACCAAGGGGCTGAACCGGCAGCGGGTGCTGGCGACGGTGGTCCGACTGATGTCGCGCGCCTACTTCCGCGTCGGCAGCGAGCGGTATGCGCTCGAGAACCAGACCTTCGGCCTGACCACTCTTCGTAAGAAGCACCTGGTGATCGACGAGAACGACCTCATCTTCTCGTACAAGGGGAAGAGCGGCGTTCACCAGAGGCGGGTGGTGGCGGAGACGCCACTCGTCGAGATCATGAAGCAGCTCCAGAAGCTCCCCGGCACGCGGCTCTTTCGCTACTACGACGAGGACGGGAAGCTGAGGAACGTCACCGCGAGGGAAGTCAACACGTATCTGAAGGAGATCCTCGGGGAGAAGTACACCTCGAAGGACATGCGGACGTGGGGGGGAACGGTTCGCGCGGCGGTGATCCTTTCGGATCTTGGCCCGGCGAAGAAGCCGAGAGAGGCGGAGAAGAACATCGTGCTGGCCTGCAAACTGGTCTCGACGGAGCTGGGGAATACTCCGTCGGTGTGCCGCAGCGCGTACATCCACCCGGTCGTACTGGAGCGGTACATCAGCGGGCGGACGATCGAGCCGGTGATGCGGCAGAAGGAGCGGGGCGTGGAGGCGGACTCGCCGGTGGAGTATTATCCCGAGGAAGCCGCGCTGCTGCGCTTCCTCGAGGGGAGGCGCCGCTAGCGCAGGCTCCTCACTCGTGGTCGGGGGCGGAGCCGGCGGGAACTCCCTCGCTCACGCCGGTGGTCAAGATCTCATGAACGTAGTACAGCTCGCCGATCCCCTCCCGGCGCAGCAGATCCATCGAGACGTTGAAGACAGGTACGCCGCCCGCGGTCTCGCCGCGGAAGGCGCCGTGGTGGGCGTGGCCGTGGAAGGCGACGGCCACCTCGAAGCGGTCGAGCGGGTCCGCGAGCCGGTCCGTGCCGAGGAAGGGGTAGATCTGCTCCGGCTCTCCTACCACGGTGTCGACCACCGGGGCGTAGTGCAGGAGCGCGACCCGGACGGGAGTGGAGAGACGGCGCAGGGCGAGCTCCAGCTTGTGGACTTCGTCCATGGACGCGCTGACGAACTCCTTGGTCGCCGACTCGCCGAAGGCGGTGAGGCAGCGCCGCCCGAAGCCGCCCATGAACCCCTTGGCGCCAGCGATCCCCACCCGCTCGTTCAACTCGAAGATGTCGCCGTCCAGCACGTGGACACCACGGTCGCGCAGGATCGCGGTGACCTCGGATCCCTGGCCGGACTCGTGGTCGTGGTTCCCCAGCACCGCGACGATCGGAATCTCGACCTCCGCCAGCTCGGCGACCGCGACGCGCATCTCGGCCGGGGTCCCCCAGCGGGTGAGGTCGCCAGCGAGGAGGAGCACGTCCGCATCGTCGTTCACCCGCCCAAACATAGCGCGGAGCGTCCCCCCCACCTCCTCCCCGGCGTGAAAGTCCCCAACCGCCGCGAGGCGCACCACCTCGCCCTGGCGGGGCCGCCGCCGGTCTCCAGCGCGCCGATCCAACCGGAGCGGCGCCTCGTCCTCCGTCACGTCGGGTGATACTTCGCTCATCCGTCCATTCGGGTTCGGTACTCGCGCGTCATGTCCGAATGCTCGTCCCATACGTCCGCATCGGCGATCTCGCGAATGATGGGGAGCCGCTCGGTATCGCGGATCAGCTGATCGCGAAGATCGCGCATTCCCCACTCGTGAACGTCGATTGTGAAGCTGAAGCGGGAGATCAGCGTACCGCGGGTGATCAGCTCGCCCGAACGGTCGCGGTCCAGGTCCAGCCGCGCCTTCTCGAGCAGCTGCTCCATGATGTGCCGCGGGACGCGCGCCGTCGCCTCGGGATAAACGTACGAGTATACCTGCAGCTGTGCGAGCAGGACCGGCCAGTGGGGCCCGGTCTTCTGGACGAGCCGATCCCAATCGAGCTTGTCGCCGCGGCAGAGGATCAGGTGGACGATGTCCGCCATGTCCTGACGGTGGCGCTCGCTGATGAACAGTCGGTGCCAGATGAGCTCCTCGGCGGGCGCAACCCGCACCGGATTGGCCGCGAGGATGGCGGGCGAGCTGTGGCGATACCAGTCGGGATCGATCAGCGCGAGGCCGTTCCCCATCCCGAAGATGATGTCGACGAAATGCTCACCGAGTGTGGCCTTGGCGAGCCAGTGCGGTTGCTCGAGCCGCATCCGGAAGCCGGCCTTGTTCAGGACTCGCGCGGCCGGGACCACCTGGGTGGGCTCGACGAAGATGTCCAGGTCCTTCGTCTCTCGGTAGATGCCGGTATGCTCGTAGATGGCGTAGGCGCCGCTCACCACGTACGGGATTCCGCCCTGGTTGAGCGCCGCCAGCGCGCGCTTGTATTTCTCCCGCTCGTCCTCGGGGATCCAGAAGTCGCCGTGCGTGACGGACTTCCGCTCCTCCTTGGTAAGCCCCTCCCCGCGCATGGAGCGGGGCACTGCCGTTTCGGACTCGCGCATGTATGTTCCGGTGAAAAGTCGGCGCGCAGAGGCGCAAGACTCGGGCCGGAACAGGGTCCCCCGCACTGGTCAGATATCGGCTCCGGCGGTATCTTGTCGGCATGTTCGAAGACCTGAACCGCATCTTCCGGAAGAGCATGAGCGCCTTCCGGAGTGAGCTGAGCCGGCGGGAGCCGGAGGACCAGGTGGCGGAGCTGCTCACGGCGATGCGCCGCGAGTGGGTGGCGGCCCGCGCCGACCTCCCGCTCCTGGCAGAGCGGCTGGAGCGCGCGCGCCGAGAGCTCGTCCACGAGCGGGATCTCCTCGGGCAGTGCGAGCGTCGCGGGAAACTGGCGGAGGGGATCGGCGACGCGGAAACGGTGCGCGTCGCGGCTGAGTTCGCCGTCCGCCACCGCGAGCGGGTCGGCGTGCTCGAGCAGAAGGTCGCCGCCGCGGAGGCGGAGCAGGCTCTGCGCCTTCGGGAGGTGGCGGAGATGAAGCGGAGGTACGAAGAGGCGGACGCCAACCGCTTCGCGCTCCTCGCCGAGATCCGGCGCCGCCAGGGCCAGGCGCGGATGAACGCCGGCGCGGACTCCGCCGCCGGTACCTTCGACGACTGGAACCGCATGGAGGAGCGAATCAGCGACTCCGAGGCTTACGTCGATGCCCTCGAGGAGCTCGACCCGTCTCCACCCCCCCGCTCATCCGCCCCCTCCCCCGACCACGTCGAGGAGCGCCTGCGTCAGCTCAAGCGGGAGCTGGGGAAAGGATAGGCACAGGGAACAGGGAACAGGCTCCCGACGACTGAAGGGGCCGACATCTCACGACGTCGGCCCCTTCTCTGTGGTTCGCGCTATTCCCCGTTCCCTGTCTGCTAGAACCAGCCGGACAGATAGCTGTTCCGGAAGTCGCCGAAGTTCGTGTCGTAGCGGGGGCGGCCCCGGTAGCCTCGGCCGCCGGCGCGCATGTCGCGGTCGTAGTCGATTCCGAAGTAGCCGACGTCGTAACCGCCGTGCCGGTGGTTGGGCGACATCGGCATCATGCTGTGGGACGGGCGCACCGGGAACGGCTGGTTGAGATGCGAGTCGTTGCGGAAGCCGCGGTCGTAACCCTGGTTGCCGCCGTAGTCGCGGAATCCGCGGTCGTACGGGTGATTCCCGCGCATCGGCTGGAACTCCTGCCGCTCGACGCCTCCGTAGCCCCAGCGGCCCTGCGCGTTGCCCCAGTCGCTCCTGCCGAAGTCCCGATCGTAGTTGTTGCCACGGTTTCTGCCGAAGGGTCCCATCTGAACCTCCTGTTCACCGGTGAAGGTCGCCACTTTCCGGCGCCCCCCAATCCCAAGAAGGGTAGGGACTTAGCTAGAAGGCAAACTTCGTACCGCCCGGCGGGCTATTCGGCGGTTATGAGCAGCTCTCCCCAGGCGAGCGGGCGGGGCTCGTCGGCGCGCCCGCTGCCCTTCGTATCGTAGAGGGCCCGATCGGCGCTGGCGATCAGCGCGTCCGCCGCCACGACCACGGAGTCGGGGTCGAGGCTCGGGTCGCTGTGGTCCGGCTGCGGCGGCTGGAGGGTCGCGATACCGAGGCTCAGGTGGAGCGGAATCGCCACCCCGTCCTCCTCCAGAAGGGCGTTCTGCACCCGCTGGATGACGCGGTTCGCCGCGATGAGGGCGCCGGCCGCCGCGGTACCCGGGAGGACGATCAGGAACTCGTCGCCGCCGTACCGGCCGACCGCGTCGGTCTCGCGCACCGCTTCGCGGAGCAGCTCCCCTACCAGGCGCAGCGCACGGTCGCCCACCTGGTGACCGTAATGGTCGTTGATCTGCTTGAAGCGGTCCAGGTCCACCATGAGCAGCGAGAGCGGCTCATGATGCCGGAGCGAGCGCTTGATCGACTGCTGGAGCTGCTGGATGACGAAGCCCCGCACGTAGGTGCCGGTCAGAGAGTCTACGGTCGCCATGTCGTACAGCAGCGAGTTCTGGATCGCGGCCGCCGCCTGGGAAGCGAAGACCTCTAGCAGCTCTTCGTCCCGGCTGTGACCCGTCCGACGATCGAGGTAGATGACGCCGAGCGCCCGCCTGCCGAGCATCAGCGGCACGACGCTGGCGTCCTCCAGCTCCTGGACCAGACCGGTGTCGATCGCCTTCTTGATCACCGCCGGGTCGACGG
Source organism: Gemmatimonadota bacterium (assembly GCA_019348265.1). Lineage (GTDB taxonomy): Bacteria > Gemmatimonadota > Gemmatimonadetes > Longimicrobiales > Longimicrobiaceae > JAHWJV01. Next base: position 235 of record JAHWJV010000188.1, on the reverse strand, counting down.
TCTTGAGCACCGCCTCGATGGGGAGGCCCGAGTGGAAGCGGCCGGTCCCGAAGCGGATGGCGAGCTCCCCCTGGGCCTGCCCGTCGATGAGCGCGACGAACCCCTCGCCGACCAGCGAGGGCTCTGCCGACGGCGCGTCGGCGGAGAAGGTGGCGAGGAAGGAGTTCTCTGCGCCGAGCAGCCCCTCGATCTGCCAGAGCAAGCCGCGCAGCAGCTCGTCCATCGGCTGGACGCG
>JAHWJV010000187.1 GCA_019348265.1 Gemmatimonadota bacterium | reverse complement strand
ATGTTTCGCTCCGTTGCCTCCCCGCGGGAGGCGCCGCGGCTCAGGGCAGCTTCACCTGGATCTTCGCCCAGACGGTGTCGTCGCTGTTCGCAGTGCCCACGAGGTACGCCGAGCCCTTGAAGAGATGCGTATAGCCGAGGGTGGGGGTCACGACGATGCCGCCGAAGGGGATCGGCACACCCGCGGCGATATTGAAGTCGTTGAACCCGCTTTCCGCGCGCAGGGCGGTCTGGTCCGTCCACCCGATGCTGGCACCAAGGTCGAGCGGCAGACCCACCGGGATGGAGCGAGTGGCGCCCAGCGACGCGTACACTCCTTCGATCGCATCGACGCCGTCCGTCCCGTCGAAATCGTAGTTGACCGTCAGGGTGGGCGCGAACGGAACGGCGAGGCCCAAGCTGCCGTAGATCTCCTGCGTGACGTAATCCTGCTGGCTCGCCGGGTAGATGTACGCGATGTACCCGAGGCCGAGGGAGGCCGGACCCATGGCGCGGCTGAACGCGGCGATCAGATCGACCTCATCCGCACCGCCACGCGTGACTGAGGTGCTGTAGGGCAGGTTCTCACCGCGATCCGCGCCGGCGAACGATCCCCACGCGGACGCCGAGAACCCGCTGCTGCCCAGGGCGATGGTGGCAAAAGGCTGAACCGCCGGCGCATGGGTCACGTCGACCCCGCGGAAGATGTAGCTGCTGACGAGATCCACCCCGATCGTCGGGTCCAGGATCGCCTGGGCCGCCCCGGGGGAAGATCCGAGCGTCATGCTGGTACCCAGCGCGAGCACAATGAGCTTCGACTTCATCTGATTCTCCAAAAAGAGGTCTGGTCGCCCCTGTGGGAAGAACCCGGGGGGTGTTGAGGCACCCGCCCAGGCGTCGCTTACTTCCCCGCCGTCATCTGTGAGAGTAGCTCGGTGATGCCCGGATCCTGAGGCGTCACCGCCTCCGAGTCCTCCTCGCCGGTCCGAATGCGGTAAACCTTCTCCACCGGGAGAACGAACACCTTGCCGTCGCCCACCTCGCCGGTCCGGGCGCTCGCGAGGATCGCCCGAACGGTGCGCTCCACGAAGTTCTCCGAGACACCGATCTCGAGCCGGACCTTGTCCTGCAGCTCCATCTTCACCGTGAGGCCGCGGTAGGTCTCCACCTTCTCGAGCTCGCCCCCGTGTCCCTGTACGCCCGCGACGGTGAGCCCGCGCACCTCCGCCCGGTAGAGCGCCTCCATCACCTCGCTGAGCTTTTCCGGTCGAATGATCGCTACGATCAGTTTCATGATGATTCCGTGTCTTCCTAGAGAGTGCTGTGTGAGGCCGCGGGGACATGGACGTTGTCACGCGCGGCGTAGCCTTTTGGGGCGGATACCGCGTCCGGGAGCACGAGCACCGCGCCTTCGCCGCGGGCGTAGCCCTCCTCGCCGTGTGCCACGATGTCCATCCCGACCCCTTCTTCATTGACCTTCGGACGGAGCGGCATGACCAGTTCGATTGCCTTGAGCAGGACCACGGTCGCGATCCCGCTGTATGCGAGCGCCGCGGCCACCGCGATCGCCTGCGTCCCGATCAGGCCGACGTTGCCGTCGATCGCGCCCAGCTTGCCGCCCCACACCTCCGATGCGAACACACCGGTGAGCAGCGCGCCGACGATGCCGCCGGTGCCGTGGGCCGCCCACACGTCGAGCGAATCGTCGAGCCGGGTCCGCGAGCGGTACTGGATCGCGAAGTAGCTCGGGATCGCCGCGATCCCGCCGATCGCGAGGGCGCCGAGCGGGCCGACGAACCCGGCGGCGGGCGTGACCGCGACGAGGCCGACCACGATGCCCGTCGCCGCGCCCACTGCCGTGATCTTCTTGCTGAGCAGCGCGTCCAGGATCATCCACACGACCAGCGTCGCCGCCGGGGCGAGCATCGTGTTCACGAAGGCGAGCACGGCCGTCGGCGTCGCGCCGAGCGCACTGCCGCCGTTGAACCCGAACCAGCCGAACCAGAGGAGGCCGGCGCCGAGGAGCGCGTAGGTGACGTTGTGCGGCACCGGCGCCTGGCGGCCCCAGTCCTTCCGCCCGCCGACCACGATGGCCGCCACCACCGCCGCGATGCCCGCGTTGATGTGCACGACCGTCCCCCCGGCGAAGTCGAGCGCACCCAGGCTGCCGAGCCACCCGCCGCCCCAGACCCAGTGAACCATCGGAGCATAAACCACCAGGCTCCAAAGCGTGATGAACACCAGGTACGGCCCGAACTTCATTCGCTCCACGATCGCGCCCGAGATCAGCGCCGCCGTGATGATCGCGAAGGTGCCCTGATACGCCATGAACAGCAGGTGCGGGATCGCCGGCGAGAGCGGCCCACCCTCCAGCCCCACTCCGCGCAGGAAGGCGTAGTCCAGCCCGCCGAGCCAGGCGCTGCCCGGCGCGAACGCCAGCGAGTAGCCCAGCAGCGCCCACGTGACGCTGACCACGCCCAGCGATGCGAAGCTCATCATCAGCGTGTTCAGGATGTTCTTCGAACGCACCAGCCCGCCGTAGAAGAAGCCCAGCGCGGGAGTCATCAGCAGGACCAGCGCGGCCGAGATCAGCACCCATGCCGTATCCGCTCCGGATAGCTCCACCGGCGCCGTCTGTAGGATCGCCCCGGTCAGCAGCGGGGTCATACCTGCGAATGCCATGACTCTCTCCTCATGAAAGTGATTCCGTGAAAATCGCAGCTTCACCCGTCGCAGCCGATCTCCCGCGCTGGCCTCAGCTAATAAGGTACTCGGCCGAATGTACTTTGTATTTATAAGGAACGCAAGGGCAGAAGGTGGAATAACTTTATATTCATAGGAATCCGGAGCCGCGGACGGTTGTAAACGGAGCATATGCGAGGTTTTATCAGCGAGGCTGCGGGGCGCGAAAAGGGGGCGGCTCGTATCGAGCCGCCCCCTTTGCCGTGAATGGAACCGCGTCAGCCGCTGGCGCCCAGGGGCACCTTGATGCAGGCGGCGAAGTGGCCGCCGCCCTTGTCCGCCAGCGGCGGGACGATCTTGGCGCAGTCGGCGTCCTTGAGCGGGTGCTGGCAGCGCGGGTGGAATGGACAGCCGCTGGGCGGATTCGCCGGCGAGGGCACGTCGCCGTGAAGGACGATCCTCTCCCGCTTGTGCCTCGGGTCGGGTACGGGCGCGGCGGAGAGGAGCGCCTGGGTGTACGGCATGAGCGGGTTACGGTAGAGCTCGTCGGAGTCGGCCAGCTCTACGATGCGCCCCAGGTACATCACCGCGACGCGGTCGCTGATATGCTCGACGACGGACAGGTCGTGGGCGATGAACAGGTAGGTGAGGCCGAACTCGCGCTGCAGGTCCTGGAGCAGGTTGATGACCTGCGCCTGCACGGACACGTCGAGCGCCGAGACCGGCTCGTCGCAGATGATCAGCTCGGGCTCGACGGCGAGCGCGCGCGCGATGCCGATGCGCTGGCGCTGGCCGCCCGAGAACTCGTGCGGGTAGCGCTCCGAGTGCTCCGGCCGCAGTCCGACCACGCGCAGCAGCTCGGCCACTCGCGCGTCGGCCTTGGCGCCGACGGCGAGGCCGTGGACCTTGAGCACCTCCCGGATCGTCTCCCCGATGGTCATCCTCGGGTTCAGCGAGGAGAACGGGTCCTGGAAGACGTACTGCGCCTTGCGGCGGAAGCGGCGGAGCTCGCCCGCGTCCATGGTGACGATGTTGCGGCCGTCGAAGTGGGCCTCACCCGACGTGGGCGGCTCCATGCGCATGATCGCGCGGCCGGTGGTCGTCTTGCCGCACCCCGACTCGCCGACGAGGCCGAGCGTCTCGCCGCGCCGGAGGAAGAAGGACACGCCGTCCACCGCCTTGACATCCCCGGTGTGGCGCTGAAAGAAGCCTTTCCTGATAGGGAAGTACTTCTTCATCTTGCGCACGACGAGGAGAGCGTCGGCCGGGGGCTCGAGGTCGTCCGGCGTCTGGCCGCGGAGATCGCTGTCGCCCTTGGCCGGCGGGAGCTGCTCGCGGCCGGCAGGCTCCGGCTTCCGGTCGATGTCGATCAGGTTTCCATCACCGGCGCCCTGCCCGCCTGCTGGGTTGCGGCCTTCGGGAGCGGCGGCCATCAGCGCACCTCCTCTGCGTTCGGGGGGGTGGCCTGCGCGGCGGCCGCACCCGGGCTTCCCGCCACGGGCGTCTGGGCGCCGGTCCCGGTGAGCGCTCCGGCCGCGGTGAAGCCGCCGGTCGTGCGCTGCACCTCCTCCCGGCGCTCCGGGTACTCCACCAGCCAGCACTTGCTCTTACGCCCCGGCCCGAGCTCGAAGAGCGGCGGCTCCTCACGCTCGGTCTTCTCCCACCCGTAGGGGCAGCGGTCCCGGAAGCGGCAGCCGACCGGCCAGTTGGTCGGGCTCGGAACGATGCCGGGGATCACCGCGAGCCGCTCCGTCTTCACCCCCAGCTTCGGGATCGACTTCAGCAGCCCCTCCGTGTACGGGTTCTGCGGGTTGTGGAAGACGTCGTCCACCGGCCCCTCCTCGAACACCTGCCCCGCGTACATCACGATTACCCGGTCGCACGTCTCCGCCACCACCCCGAGATCGTGGGTGATGAGGATGATGGACATCGAGAGCTCTTCCTGCAGCCGGTTGAGGAGCTCGAGGATCTGTGCCTGGATGGTGACGTCGAGCGCGGTGGTCGGCTCGTCGGCGATGAGAAGCTTGGGGTCGCAGGCGAGCGCCATGGCGATCATGACGCGCTGCCGCATTCCGCCTGACAGCTGGTGCGGATACTCGTCGACCCGCTGATGCGGGATCGGGATCCCCACCAGCTGGAGCATCTCGATCGCCTTGTCCCGCGCGTCTTTCTTGTTGAGCCCCCGGTGCAGCCGGAGCGACTCCATGATCTGGTCGCCGACCTTGAACACCGGGTTGAGCGACGTCATCGGCTCCTGGAAGATCATCGAGATCTTGTGGCCGCGGATCGCGCGCATCCGCTCTTCGGGCGCGGTCGCGAGATCCTCCACGCCGTCATCGTGGCGGAAGTAGATGTGCGACCCCTCCTGGATCTTCCCCGGCGGCTGCGGGATCAGGCGCATCGTCGAAAGCGACGTCACCGACTTCCCGCTCCCTGACTCCCCCACGATGCCCAGCGTCTCCCCGGGGTTGACGTGGAAGGACACGCCGTCGACCGCCCGCGCGACACCCGCGTCGGTGGTGAAGTAGGTGCGGAGGTTTTCGACCTTCAGAATGGGTTCGACCATTGTCATCTGGTTGCCAGTTGCCAGTCGCCAGTGACCAGTCCGGACTGGCAACTGGCGACTGGCGACCGGGAGACTTCTGTTTAGGTCCGCAGCCTCGGATCCAGCGCGTCGCGAAGCCCGTCGCCGAGAAGATTGAACGCGGTGACGGTCGCGACGATGGCGAGGCCGGGGAAGGTGGCGATCCACCACGCGGTGATCAGCGCGTCGCGGCCGTCGGAGATCATGTTACCCCAGCTCGGCGTCGGCGGCTGGACGCCGAGCCCCAGGAAGGAGAGCGAGGCCTCCACCAGAATGGTGTTGCCGATGCCCAGCGTGGTGTAGACGATCACCGGGGCGAGCGTGTTCGGGATGATGTGGCGCAGGATGATGCGCGCGTCGCTCATGCCCAGGACGCGGGCGGCCTGCACGAACTCCCGCTCCCGCAGGCTGAGCACCTCGCCGCGCACGATCCGCGCGACGCTCATCCAGCCGGTGACTCCCAGGACCAGCACGACCAGCCAGATCGACGGCTCGAACAGCGCGATCACGACGATCAGGAGGACCAGCCGCGGGAAGGCGAGCATCATGTCGGTGAAGCGCATCAGGACCGAGTCGGTCCACTTCCCGAAGTACCCCGCCAGGGCGCCGACCGCGAGCCCGAGAACCACGCTGATCCCTACCGCCACGAAGCCGATCGTGAGCGAGATCCGCGCTCCGTAGAGCACGCGAGAGAGGATGTCGCGCCCGAACTTGTCCGTCCCCATCAGGTGCTCGGCCGACGGCGCGAGATAGCGCGACATCACGATGTCGCCCTGCGCCGTCGGATCGTATGGCGAGATCAGCGGCGTGAGGAGCGTGACCAGGTAGAGGAGGAGCATGACGACCATCCCCGCCATCGCCAGCCGGTTGCGGCGGAAGTGCCGGGCCGCGATCGCCCACTGCGAGTCGCCGTGCAGCTTCCTGGCCCGCGCCGCGCGCACGCGCAGGTCGTACAGCGCCCATGCCCAAAGGCCGACGATCAGCACCGTCAGCGTCGCCACCGCGAGGATCCCGTCCATCGGCACTCGGTCGGCCGCGAAGACCTCCGTGATGCGGCCGGCGCTCAGCGACGCGATGCTGAGCAGGATTCCCCAGGTGACGAGCAGGGTCATGCCCGACACCCATTCGCCGCGGAAGAGGTGCCCCCCACCAGGGACGAGTGCGGAGATCAGCAGCTGGAGCGGCGTGGCGCGCGTGCGCCCGTGCTGCGACGCAAGTGCTCCCGCCGTGGCGGTGGCCGCCGCCTCCGAGATCGGCTCCGGAGCGCTGAACCCGGGATCAGCCTGAGTACGTACCATGATTAGTTGCCGGTTGCCAGTTGCCAGTTGCCAGTCGGGAGTTCCCAGCGTGCAGTGACCCGCCTCGGAGCGTTCCGGACTGGCAACTGGAGACTGGCAACTGGTGACTGACGTCAATCATTCCGAATGCGCGGATCCACCACCGCGTAGAGCACGTCGGCGAGCAGGTTGCCGGCGACCACGAGTGCCGCGGCGATGAAGCTCGTCGCCATCACCAGCGGGTAGTCGCGCTGGAAGATCGCCTCGACGATGACCCGCCCCATTCCGGGCCACGCGAAGATCGTCTCCACGAGCACCGACCCGGAGAGCAGGATCGGGAGGTAGAGACCGAGCAGCGTGATGATGGGGATCATCGCGTTGCGGAGCGCGTGCTTGAACACGACGACCCGCTCGGAGAGTCCCTTCGCGCGGGCGGTGCGGATGTAGTCCTGGTTGATCACCTCGAGCATCGAGCCGCGCATGTAGCGGGCGACGCCGGCGGCATTGCCGATACCCAGCGCGATCGCGGGCAGGATCATGCGCTGCAACCGGTCCAGCATCTG
>JAHWJV010000186.1 GCA_019348265.1 Gemmatimonadota bacterium | reverse complement strand
GGACCACTTTGCGTGCCGCATGATGCCGATCAATTCCGCCGACGAGCGAGGAGCCAGTTCGATGAGGTGTCCCGCCACGCTCCGCTTCCGCGTGCGCCGTCAGCTGGTGTGGGCGGCGCTCGCCGCCACGCTCGCGGCCATCGCCACCCCGCTTACCGGGCAGGCCCAGGAGCAACGGCGAGTTCCCAAGGTGATGTTGATCGGGATCGACGGCGTGCGCCCTGACGCGCTGCGGCAGGTGCCCACACCGAACGTCGACGCTCTGATCCGCGCCGGCGCGTTCAGCGACCGTGCTCAGACCGGATTGCCGACGCTCAGCGGCCCGAGCTGGACCAGCATGCTTACCGGGGTTTGGAAGGAGAAGCACGGAATCCTCAGCAACGACTTCCCGTTCGCGCAGAACGGGTTGAGCGAGTACCCCGATTTCCTCACGCGTATCGAGCGCGTCGCACCCGCTCTTCGGACCTTCGCCGTCGCCGACTGGCCGCCGCTCGTAAAGGCGCAGCGTGGAGAGGGGGAGGTGATCGGCGTGCCGGTGATCAGCGACGCGATCGACAGCAAGCTCTTCTTCGACGCGAACCGGATGGGGTGGGCCGCCGCGGACGAGCTCTCGGTCGACGCGGCGGTCCGCGAGCTCCGCGACAACGATCCCGCGGCGCTATTCGTCTACCTCGGCAACCCGGACGAGGTGAGCCACCACACCGGCTCCATCGAGGACGAATACCGCGCCTCCATCGTTCGCGCCGATCGGAACGTCGGGCGCCTCCTCGCCGCGGTCCGGGCGCGGCGCACGAGCGCGAGTGAGAACTGGCTGATCCTGGTCGCCACCGACCATGGCCGCCTCCCGAACGGCAGCCACGGCGGCGATTCGGAAGCGGAGCGCACCATCTTCGTCCTGGCGAGCGGTCCCACGACGCGGCGCGGCACGATCGCACCCGCGCCGAGGATCGTCGACGTCGCGGCCACCGCGCTCCAGCATCTGGGGCTCGCCCCCCGGCCGGAGTGGCGGCTCGACGGCGTCGCGGTCGGGATCGATGGTCGCTGAAGAGGGAACAGGGATGAGGGAAGAGGCGCGACTGAAGACTGAAAACTGAAGCCTACCCAACAGCAAATAAGCTCACCAATGACGACGCCTCCTTCCGAGGTCCAGCGCAGGGAAGTCCGGGACGCCCGGATCCGGTCCGCCGAGATGCTGGCGCGGGTGGGGCTGGTGATCACCGCGGAGGAGCGCGAGCGGGTGGAAGTCGCCGACTTCGGGCTCGGCGAGCTGGAGCGCACCGGCCTCCAGCTGCTGACTTACGTCAACACCGATCGGTACTGCGCGAAGGAGCTGGTGCTGTTCGCCGGGCAGACCTGTCCGGAGCATCGCCACCCGCCCGTGGGCACCGACCCCGGAAAGATGGAGACCTTTCGCTGTCGCTGGGGGAGGGTGCTTCTGTACGTGGAGGGGGCGGCGACCGAGACGATGGAAGCGGAGCTGCCGGCGGGCAGTGAAAGTCACTACACGGTCTTCCAGGAGCTCGTGCTCGGCCCGGGGGAGCAGTACACCATCGCCCCGAACACGCTGCACTGGTTCCAGGCGGGGCCCGAGGGGGCGGTGGTGTCCGAGTTCTCCAGCACCAGCAGGGACGAGCTGGACGTCTTCACCGACCCGCGGATCGTCCGGGTTCCCAGAGATCCCGAGTACTGACCGGGATCGCCCCCTCGCCTACTCGCCGAAGCGCACCTTCCGCGTCTCCTCCTCCTGGCCGGTGCGGTGGATCAGCGACTCGTACAGCTCGGGCCGCCGCGCGCGGAGCCAGCGTCGGCCCGACGAGAGCGGGAGGAGCGAGGCGTCCAGGTCAGCGACGACCATGTCGTCGCCTGACTTGCGCGTCTCGGCCAGGATCTCTCCGTAGGGGTCGAGCACCATCGCGTTACCTGTACGGATCTCGTCATCGTCCGGCCCGACGCCATTGCTGAAGAGCAGGAACATGCCGTTGTCGTGCGCGCGGCTCGGCAGCCAGCGCATCAGCCAGCCGCGTCCCTTCGGCCCGCAGAGCTCCGCCTCGCATGCCGCCGGATCTTCGCTCCGCCGCGCCCACAGGGCGGGATCCACGGGCTTCATCCCCCCCGGGCTCACCGAGTTGCAGCCGCCGGTCTGGTGCGGAGCGATCAGGATCTCGGCACCGAGCAGCGCGGTGGCGCGGGCGTTCTCGACGATGTTGTTGTCGTAGCAGATCAGCACCCCGAGCCGGCAGCCGTGCGGCGTGTCGAACACGGTGTACGAGTCGCCCTCGGAGAGGTACCGGCTCACGAACACGTGCAGCTTCCGGTGCAGCGCCCAGGTCCCGTCGGGCATCGCGACCATGTAGGCGTTGTACAGCTTTCCGTCCTCCGCGCGCTCGATCAGCCCCGCCCCGATGCTCATGCCGTGCTCGCGAGAGAGGCTCAGCAGGATCTGGGCGGAGGGTCCCGCCGGCACCGGCTCGGCGAGTCCTTCTACTTCCTCGCGGGACAGCTTGCGGACGTGCCAGTATCCCGTGATGCACATCTCCGAGAAGGCGATGATCTCGACGCCGCGCGCGGCTGCTTCGGTGACGAAATCGCGGATCCGGCGGAGATTGTAGACCTTGTCGCCGGGCGCATGCTGGAACTGGACGGTCGCTACGCGGATGTCGCGCATGCGGGAGCCTCTGCGGAGGTGGTCGGTGGCTACGGGGTCGGAAACGTTGAACGGCTGGAATGTCTTGACCCCGGTGCCGGGCTGTCAAGCCGCCGGGCGCGCCCTCTCCCTTGGTGTTCATGTCGCCGTGAGGCTTCAGCGGCAGGTCCGAATGCTCGAGCGCCAGGTGCTCGCCGGGCTTCATCCCCTCGCCGACACGAGCATTGCTGTTCAGCTCCTGCGCCGGCTCGTCGAGCGTGTAGGCCGCGTGCTTCCCGTGAGGATCCTGGTTGTCCAGCTCGTCCTCGTCGAAGTTCACCTGCCACGGATCGGCGATCTCCGGACGACGGCCGACTCGCGGCTGCCCGTAAGCGAGGTCGTCGTCCTCGTACTGGGAGAGATCCGCGTCGCGCAGCGCCTTGATCGTCTGCGGCTGGGAGTCGTCCGACTGATCGGGGTCCGTCTGCCGGCCCTGCCGGCGGCGGCTCATTCCCACCATCCGGCCGGTCCACTCGGCGCCTTCGAACTCGTCGGCGTCGTCAACCTGCATGCGGTTACGCTCGCGGTAGCGTGCCTCGCTCTCGACGTCCAGCCGATTGACCACCGTGTTCACGCCCGCGACGGAGTTCGCCAGGTGCACCGCGCGGTCCGCCTCTTCCTCCGTCCAGACGGAGCCGGAGAGCTCGATGATGCCGTGGCTGATGGCGCCGACGTCGATCCCGCGCTCGCTGAGCACCGCGTCGGCGAGGAACACGTCCAGCACCTGGTCCTCCAGACCGGTGAGCGCCTCCTGTTCGACGGCCATGCGGCGAAGGCGCGCGGGGCGGAGGCGCCGAGCGACGGTCTTCGCGCGCTCCCGAAGGCCCGTGCTGAGGCGGTTGAACTGCTCGGGCGCGGCGCGGCGGGAAAGGAGCATCCCGATCGCCAGGCCGCCGACGGCGCCCAGCGTGAAGGTCAGAGCGTTCCTTCCGTTGTCCGAATCCGGCTCTTGAAAAACCCGCATGTTATCCTCTGGAGGCAGTAGGCGGAGACCCAGTGGAACTCGTTGCGACTGCGGTCCGATCCGCCCTCGTCGTCGCATCGAACTCGGGGCCGCTGGGGTGCAATTCGCGTTCCAGGGGTAGGGCGGACTTCGTGGTCTCCCAGCTCTTTAGCGCCGGGCGTCCGCCCGCTCGCGCGCCTCACGAATCGACTCCTCGCGCGCCTCGCGGCGGGCTCGCTCCTCCTCCTGCCGCCGAATCTCATCGCGCTGCTGCTGCTCGGTACGCGCCTCTTCCCGCTTCTGATTCGAGCCGGTGGCCGCTGGCTTGGGGATCAGCGCGCTCGGCACGGTGAGCGAGCCTAGGTGCAGCCCCTTCTCGGAAAGTCCCCAGCGCCGGCCGCTCCCGTCCTTTACCGTCCAGTCGGTATCCGGCGTGCGCGCGGCGCCCGCCACGCTGTCATTGGAAGCCTCTATCCGCGCCGTCAGGTGCTCCATGTACTTCTGCTGGTTCGTCTTCTCCGCTACGGGACGGATCGCGTCGGGAGAGACGTACAGGCGAGAGTCGCGGAACCCCGGGCGGAGCCGATCGCCGAGCCCGCCGACGCTCGGCTCCGCGCTACCGCCGGCGACACCTGGCCCCACGCCGCCGGAAGCCGGCGCGGAGATCCCGTTGGGGACGCGGCCCGGAAAGACCAGCGGCCCGGCGTTGCGCTGGCGGCTCGCGGCGGGCTGATCGCCGGGAACTGGCGGCAGCGGATCGGGCGCGGATTCGGCACTGGCGCCGTCGCCGGGAACTCCCACGGGCCAGCTGAGATCGATGTACTCGACCTGCTCGGACACGGCCACCCGTTCCGGTGCGGCCGGGGGACCGAAGCGGAGCAGCAGGAGCATCAGCGCGAGACCCGCTCCGTGGAGCAGCAGCGAGGCGACGAGTGGGCCGCGCCCGATGGAGATCGCGGCGCGTTTTCTGGGGGGCGAGATTACCGGCCGGTCCCAACGCGCGGGCGCGGCCGGGACCAGGGTGGCCGGGTCTGTTTCACGGGGAGGCGGGGCCAGCACCTGGGGGGTCATAGAGGATGGTACTCGGTGCGGCCCGGCGGGTTCCGGGCGCGCGGGCCTACAGCACGCGGGCGATCCGCTCCGCGGCCTCGCGGATTCGCGCCTCGGGTAGCGTGAGCGCGATCCGGAAGAACCCATCCCCGCCCGCACCGAGCGAGCTCCCCGGCATCACCGCTACACCTTCGCGGACGAGGAGCCTGCGCGCGAACCCCTCGGACGTCTCCCCTGCGGGGAGCGGAACCCATACGTACATGGTAGCGCGCGGTAACGCCACGTCGAAGCCCCCCGCCCGCAGCGCCTCCACGGCCGCGTCTCGCCGGGCCTGGAAAACGCCCACGTTCGCCGGAAGCCATTCGTGCCGCGTCTCGAGCGCGGCGGTCGCCGCGTGCTGAACGGTGAAGGGCACCCCGGTGTCGGCGAAGGTCTTCACCTTGCCCAGCGCCGAGATCAGCCGCTCGTCACCCACGGCCCACCCCACCCGCCAGCCCGTCATGTTGTACGTCTTGGAAAGGGAGTGGAACTCCACCGCCACCTCGCGAGCACCGTCGACCTCGAAGATCGACGGCGGGCGGTACCCGTCGAAGGCGATCTCCGAGTACGCGTTGTCGTACGCCAGCACCATGTCGTGCTCGCGGCAGAACGCCACCGCCTCCTCCAGGTACTCGAGCGGCGCGATCGCGGTCGTCGGGTTGTTCGGATAGTTCAGGAAGAGAATCTTCGCGCGTCTGACCACGTCCCGGGGGATCCCATCCAGGGGGATGAGGAAATGATCCTCGGCGCGGAGCGTGACCGCGTACGGCTCGCCGCCCGCGAAGACGGTCCCGCCGACGTACGCCTGATAGCCTGGATCCGGGATGATGGTGGCGTCACCTGGATCCAGCAGCGCGAAGGGGAGGTGAAAGATCCCCTCCTTCGAGCCGATCAGCGGGAGCAGCTCGCGGAGCGGGTCGACGCGTACGCCGAACCGCTCGTGCATGAAGGCAGCGACCGCCTCCCGGTAGGGAACGTGGCCGAGCTGGAAGGAATAGCGCGAGCTGACGGGGTCCCCAGCGGAAATGCGCAGTGCTTCAACCGCGGCGGGCGGCGGCGCGAGGTCGGCGTCCCCCACGCCCAGATCGATCACATCCACTCCCCTGGCGCGCAGCTCCCGCTTGATTACCGGCAGGTCCGCGAAGGGATATGGCGGGAGGCTGGCGAGGCGCCGGGAGAGGGAGACCATCGCGCTCAGTCGCTCTCGGCGACCGGCACTGGCTCCAGGGCAGCGTCGCTGAAGAGGAGGCGACCGGCGAGCAGGAACCCGCCCACGGTGATCGCCGCGTCCGCCACGTTGAAGACGAAGGGGAAGAAGCTGACCAGCACGAAGTCCGTAACCTCGCCGTTGACGAGCCTGTCACCGAGGTTGCCGATCGCGCCCGCGAGCACGATGGCCGCCGCCGTGCGCACGATGGTATCGGGCGTCGAAAGGATGATCCGTCCGAAGAGCACCACACCGATCAGGCTGGCGAGCGTCAGCAACGGGACGCGCCACGTATCGGGGAGATCCGCCAGCATGCTGAAGGCGACGCCGGGGTTCTTCCGGTGGACGAAGATCAGCCAACCGTCGATCAGCGAGAGGGTCTCACCGAGCCTGATCCGGTTGATGATCCAGAGCTTGGAAAGCCAGTCCGCTGCGACCAGTGTCAGGATGATCGCCAGGAGCCCGGCTTGTTCTCGAACGGGCCGTCCTGTCAGGCCCGTCATCGGGCGCGCACCGGGTTCCGGAGCGATCCGAAGCCGGGGATCTCGACCTCGACCTCGTCGCCGTCGACCAGCGGCCCGACCCCCGCCGGCGTTCCGGTCGCGATCACGTCGCCCGGCTCGAGCGTCATCACGGAGGTGATGTACTCGATCAGCACGGGGACGCTGAACGCCATGTCCGCGGCCCGACCGTACTGCCGCTGCTCTCCGTTGACACGGCAGACGACCTCGAGCGACGAAGGATCGATACCATCCGCGGGAACCATAGTTCCCATCGGGCAGAAGGTGTCGAAGCCCTTCGCGCGGGTCCACTGCGGGTCGCTGCGCTGCAGGTCCCGCGCGGTGACGTCGTTGCCGCAGGTGTACCCGAAGATGGCCCGCTGCGCCCCGGCCCGGTCCACCCGGCGGGCGCCGGTCGCGCCGATCACCACGGCCAGTTCGGCCTCGTGCTCGACCTGCTGCGACTGCGGGGGCAACCGGATCGCGTCGTTGGGCCCGATCACCGAGGTGGACGGTTTGATGAAGAGCAGCGGTTCCTTGGGCACCTCGTTGCCGTGCTCGGCGGCGTGGTCGGCGTAGTTGCGGCCGATCCCGATCACCTTGCTGGAGAAGATCGGTGCGAGCAGCCGTACGTCCGCCAGCGCCCACCGCTGCCCGGTGAACCGCACCTGTT
>JAHWJV010000185.1 GCA_019348265.1 Gemmatimonadota bacterium | reverse complement strand
AGCGCGAGCGTCACCGGAACGTTGACCGGCCTGGCCCACATCGTTGAGCTTCCTGCGCATCGCCGTCAGCTCGACCGTGACGGAGCCAGGAGCCTTTCTCATCGCGAAGATCGCCGGCTCGTCGACCGCGCCGGCGGGGACCGTGAGCACGTGCTCACCGACGTCGAGGGAGCCGCGATTGCGGCCGATCTCGGGGGACACCGCGCCAACCGTCGGGTCCGTCTCAGCGACGACCCGGTACCCACCCCTTGCTCTCCCTGACGATCCGGAACTCGGATTGGTCACTCGGTCCCACGAGAGCGCTTTCATTCAGGCTGTCGCATCTGGGCCCTTCCGTGGCAGCTTGCCCAGCCCTTTCCTGCCCGATTCGCAGCGCCCCGGCGAGTTTCCAGCTGAACGGATCGACCCGCCGGGTGTGCACGGCCCCGTCTGGAAGTATCGACGGTGGAGCGAAAAACTTGAGCGCCGGAGAGCAGCGGTCGGGCACTGGCCTGCGACGTGCCACGCGGTGGGAGCAGGCCACGAAGCGTACACGGGCGCCTTAGAGACATCGGGATGACACGAAAGAAAACTCCTCCGAGAACGCGAAAAGCGGCGCGCGGCGGGCGGGCGGGGTCGCGAGGCGTAGCTCCCGAAGCACGGGAGCGGCAGGCCGCCTGGGCTCGGGGGGAGGCCGCGCAGGGAGGCCACGCGGAGCAGAGGGACCCGTACAGCGGTCTCGCCTCGCGAGGCATCGCCCAACGTGCATTCGCGACTCTGGCCGAGAACGTTCGCGACTACGCCGTATTCCTGTTGAACCCGCAGGGGGTGATCACCTTCTGGGGTGAAGGCGCGCGCCTGATGAAGTGGTGGACCAGGGCGCAGGCGGAGGGGGCGCACCTTCGGCTCCTGTACCCGGACGGCGGCTCGGATGATGGCACGGCGGAGGCGCACATCCAAGACGCCATCGAGCGCGGCGAGTACACGGGCGAAGGCAACCGCATCCGGAGCGACGGCTCCACCTTCTGGGCAGGGGTCACCCTGACGGCTCTGCGAGACGAAGACGGCACGCTGCTCGGGTTCGCGAAGGTGACGCGGGACATCACCGCCCGGCGGGGCGCGGACGCCGCGCTGAAGTCGGCACACGAATCGGCCGAGCAGGCGCGCCGCCACGCGGAGGAGGCGAGTCGAGCCAAGAGCCTCTTCCTGGCCACCATCAGCCACGAGATCAGGACACCGCTGAACGCCATCATGGCGTACACGGACATCATGGCGATGGAGCTCGGCGGGCCTCTGACGGAGACCCAGCACTCGCAGCTGGGCCGGATCCGGACGAGCAGCCAGCACCTGCTGGGGATCGTGGAGGATGTGCTCGACCTCTCACGTGTGGAGGCGGGGCGCATGGTGGTCGATCGTCGGGCGGCGCGAATCGGGCCGGTGATCGCCGATGCCGTCACGCTCGTGGGTCCGCAGGCGGCCGCTCGTTCGATTCAGATCTCCGACGCCGTCTCCGGACTAGCGGCGGACGTGCCTTTCGCCGGCGACGTGGAGCGGGTCCGGCAGATCCTGCTGAACCTCCTTTCGAACGCGGTGAAGTTCACGGATCCGGGCGGCCGGATCACCGTGAGCGCCGGCACGGCGAACCTCCCGTCACCCGACGCACAGGTGGAGGAGCCGGGCCCGTGGGTGTACGTGCGCGTGGAAGACACCGGGAGGGGCATTCCGGCAGATCGAATCGAGGCGGTGTTCGAGCCGTTCGTGCAGGCGGATATGAACCTGACGCGGCAGCACGGCGGCACGGGTCTCGGGTTGGCGATCAGCCGCCGCTTCGCCCGTCTGATGGGCGGGGATCTCACCGTGCGCAGCGAGCTGGGCGCCGGGTCCACGTTCTTCCTCTGGCTCCCGGCGGCGGCCGTGGAGTTGGCGACGGCGCAGCCAACCGGCGCAGGGGGCGAGAGCGCGAACCAGGGCATCCTGCGCGCTGTCCGCGAAGCGATCCTGACCGAGATGGAGCGTGTTCTGTACGCTTTCGTGGCGCGTCTGCGCAGCGATGCGGCTACTCCCTCGGCCCACTCGCTCGCGGAGCCGGACCTCGAGGACCACCTGGCCAGCTTCCTGGCCGACGTGGCTCAGACTCTCGCCGGGCTAGATCTATCGGTTGGACGGGAGGCGGGAGCGTTGCGGGACGGGACCTTGATCCAGAGAGCCATCGCCGAGCGGCACGGCAAGCAGCGCCGGCGCCTTGGCTGGCTGGAATCCGAGCTCCGGCGCGAGCACGAGATTCTGCTGGAGGAGCTCTCGGCGGCCGTGCGACGGCAGGTTGCCCGCGAGCGCCAGGAGGAAGTGGAGGATGCGATTTCAACGCTAGGCCAGTTCCTGGGCAGCGCCGAGCGGATCAGCGTGGAGAGCTTCCGCGGTGCGGGAGAGGCACTGACGTGAGCTGCGGGCGGATCCCCTCGGACGGACGAAGCCCCCGACGCATGCGCCGGGGGCTTCGTTGTTCCGCGTGGGGCGGAGCTACGTTACATCGCCGCGGTCTCCGCGGGGACGAGCTTCTTCAGCGCGGCGCCGAGATCCGTGTACGCAGTCGGATCGATCTCGCGGAAGGGCGTCGCCCGGTAGACGATCTTCCCGTCTGGGCCGACCACGAACAGGTTGCGGTTCGTGTTGCTCGCGCCGGCGCGGCCGATGGCGCCATAGGTGTTGGCGAGCTTCAAGCCCGCGTCGCTGGCGAACAGGAAGGGGAACTCGTCATCACGGGCCCAGGCGGCGAGCGTCTCCGCCGGGTCGGCGCTGATGGCGATGAGAACCACGTCGCGCCCGCCGTTCAGCAGCTCCGAATACTGGTCACGGTACGCGTGCATCTGGATCGTGCAGCCCTGTGTGCGCGCTCGCGGGAAGAAAGCGAGAACGACGGTCTTTCCCTTGAAGTCGCTCAGCCGGACGGGCTTCTGGAGCACTCCGTAGCGGGTCGCGCCGGGAAGCTCGAAGTCGGGCGCGACGGCACCTACGGCGAGCGGCGCGGGCAGCGCGGCGGTCGCCGCCATGGCGGCTGGAGCCTGCGCCGCCGCGGGAAGGGCGCTGCCAACGGCCAGAGCCGTGAAGATGATGCGAATGCGACGCATGTGTTGGTCTCCGTGGGGGCGGGCGTTCGGATTTGTAAGATGCTGTAATATAGCCATTTCCCTCGATCTGGGAAGTACCGCCGAGTGCGGCTCGCGACCGCCGTTTCCCCGGACCTTTCAGTCTGAAA
Organism: Gemmatimonadota bacterium; assembly: GCA_019348265.1. Lineage (GTDB taxonomy): Bacteria > Gemmatimonadota > Gemmatimonadetes > Longimicrobiales > Longimicrobiaceae > JAHWJV01. Next base: position 3,903 of record JAHWJV010000185.1, on the reverse strand, counting down.
AGGTGTATCGGGGCCGTTCCGATCGTGCCGGTCGGAGTTCTCCTGCTCTGCACCATCCGGGATCGCCGGCAGTGCACCGAACCCGTCCTGCAACGCAATGATCCCGGCTCTTCTTGCTCAATCGGGTCTCGGTGAGACCCTCCAGAACGAGCCCATCGCCGCCGTCGCGACGCTCTTCCTGGCGGGGCTCGCCACGAGCCTGACCCCCTGCGTCTACCCGATGATCCCGATCACGGCGGGGATCATCGCCGGTGGACGCGGCGAAAAGCCGTCGCGGTTCCGCACCGTGACGCTGACGTTGACCTACGCCGCCGGCCTCGCCCTGGTGTATGCGTCGCTCGGCGTGCTGGCGGGGCTCACCGGCTCACTGTTCGGATCGGTGAGCGCGAACCCCTGGTCGCGCTTCATCACGGGCAATCTCCTGCTGATCTTCGGGCTGGCGATGCTCGACGTTTTCCCGATCTCCGCCCCGCAGCGGCTCACCGCCTGGGTGGGGCGATTGGGCGGGAACTCCTATCCGGCGGTGTTCATGCTGGGAGCGACCTCGGGCGTAGTCGCGGCCCCGTGCGGCGCGCCGGCGTTCGCGGCGGTGCTGACCTGGGTGGCGAGCACCGGAAGCGCCTGGCTGGGCTTCGTTTATCTTCTGGTATTCTCGCTCGGGATGACGGCGCTGCTGGTCGCGGTCGGGCTCTTCTCCGGCACGCTCGCGGCGCTCCCCCGATCGGGCATGTGGATGATCTGGGTCAAGCGGCTGGCGGGAATCGTGCTTATCGGGATGGCGGAGTACTACTTCATTCAAATGGGTATGGTGATGTGATGCGTAAATTCGCCTGGATCCTCGCGGCCGTTCTCTGCACCGCCGCAACGGCACCGGCATCGGTCGGGGCACAGGACGTGGGGCTCGCGATCGGCAGCCGCGCCACGCCGCTGGTGCTCGAGGACCTCGACGGGAAGCCCGTCAACCTCGGTCAGTACATCGGGAAGAAGCCGGTAGTCATGGAGTTCTGGGCCGCCTGGTGCAGCGTGTGCGCGGCGCTCCAGCCGCGTCTCGACGCCGCCGAGCGCCGCTTCGGCAGGAACGTGCAGTTCGTGACGGTGGCGGTCGGAGTGAACCAGACCACGCGCTCCATCAAGCGGCACCTGGAGAAGCACCGCGTCTCCGGCGTGCTCGTCTGGGACAAGGATGGACGCGCGACGCGAGCCTACGAGGCGCCGGCGACCTCCTATATCGTAGTGCTGGACCGGCGCGGCCGGGTGGCGTACACCGGCTCCGGAGAGGACCAGGATCTGAACACGGCGATCACCAGGGCGCTGGCGGCGAGATAGCCGGAGTCTAGCTTAGCGAACCGCCTCACGGCTTCGCCAGGAACCGCCGCGCCTCCTTCAGCTCGGACCTTTCCGGATCGGCTCCTCGCATCAACCGGGTCAACTCCGTGTAGCTCGCCCGCGCGGCGGCGGTCTTACCCGCCCTCTCGGCGGCGCGCGCGGCGCCGAAGAGCGCACGCGCGCGATTCGGCTCGCGCGCGAGCGTCTGCTCGTAGGAGCGGAGCGCCTCTGCAGGGCGATTCAACTCCAGGAGCAGATCACCCTCGAGCTCCCGCGCCGGGAGGATGGGCCCGGGGGTGACGGGGTGCTTCTCCACCGTTTCTTCCAGAGCCGCGGCCTGGCGAGCGAGGCTCACTGCCAGCGCGACTTCCCCGCGTCCGCGCGCCACCCACGACTGGACCGCGAGGCGCTGCGCCCCGACCAGGGTTGCCCAGTACGAGTCGTTCTGCTGGCGAAGTGCGGCTTCCAGGCGTACCAGCGCTTCGAGCTCCGCCTGTGCTGCGTCGGCGCGACCGGAGCGCGCCGCCCCGAGACCGCGGGCGAAACGGGTGATGGCTTCGACGTAGGGGGCCGCGCCGACCGGAAGGCGTAGCTGCGCCGCCTCTGCCCAGGCGTTCCGCTCCAGGGCGTACCGGGCCGGCATGGCCGTGAAGTTGTAGCCGATCAAGCCGCCGTAGAAGCGATCGGAGTTCTGCACCGCGCGTCTCACGACCTCCCCGGCGGCGGCATCACGGCCGAGCTGGAGGTATGCGTAGACCACGTAGTCCATCGGGTGTACGGCGGCATTGGAGTCCGGCTCGGCACGCGCGGAGCGCGCGTTGGTCTCGATCGACTCTTCCCAATCCCCCAGTCGCGTAAAAATATGCGACGGCATGTGAAGCGCGTGGGGCGCCGATGGGGCGATTCCGGCGTACTTGAGGGCAGCGCTCCTCCCGCGCATGGCGAGCGATGGCGCGTCGTACGCGTGTATGAGGTAATGCGCTAGCCCGGGATGGTTCGGGTTACGGTCGAAGAGCGGCTGGAGCAGCTCCGCTCCCGCGAGCTGTCGTGAGAAGGTGAGGTCCGCCGGCGGGGCATTGGCCACCATTGCGCGCGCGTAGAAGATCGCCGCCTCCGCGTCCTCCGGGTGCGCCCGGCTAAGGGACGCGAGCGCCTCCTCGTGAGCCTTCATCCGGGCCGCGTGCTCCCGGCCCTCACCCGCGTAATAGGCAACCACGGCATCAGCGTACATCTGCTCGCGGTGCGACTGGGAACGCGCCAGCGCGCGCGCCTCCTCAGCCGCCGCAAGGCCGGCGCGCATCGCATCTCCGGAAGGCGCCACCCGCGTCATCGGGTTCCCCAGCAGAGTCATGGCGATGCCCCATCTCGCCATCGCACAAGCCGGGTCCCTGGCGGCGACCTCCCGGAACGCGCTCTCGGCCTCGCTGAACCAGAAGGAGTGCAGCATGGCGACCGCGCGCTCGAAACCCGGAACCACCGCCGGAGTGCACGACGTGGGAAAAGAGACCTGCCCGAGCTTCTCGGGTGAGGCGGGGTGGTCATGCTGCTGAGCGACGACCGGTGCTCGCGTCGCCAGGCCGACGACGAGAGCCACAGCCGCTGTCAGGCGGGGCTGAATCGGGCGGGTGCAGGAGATCATGCTGCGACTCGAGGCGCCGGGGAAGGAGCGGCCGCCCGGGCGGGAGATCCGCCGGCCAGGAAGCCAACGGAGCGCGCCAGCCGTGCGGCTTCCGGCGCTACGGTCGAAAATGCCCTGCAGCGTGCCTGCAGGCAATGGTCACGGGAAGCCGCAGCCGGTGTTCACGTCGCGAACCGGTGAGCTCAGGACGTCGCGCCCGGAGATGCCCGACGTCTCACGAGCTGCCCCGTCGCGGCCGACGCAGCGGATCCGAGGGAAACCTGCAGCGGGACCGAGCTGCATGGGTGCCCGAACCCGCCACGGTCTATGGCACAGGTCTCGGCAGCCGCGTTGCCGCCGAGCTGCCGGTTGCTGTTCACGCCCCAGCAGTAAATTGCGCCCTGCGGGGTGACACCGCAGGTGTGGGAGCCCCCTGTGCTGATAGACGCGAAGGTGAGGCCCCCCACCACCGCGACGGGCGTGGGTCCGCCAACGGCCCGGGAGCCATTACCCAGCGCGCCGCTGAACCCGAAGCCCCAGCAGTGCGCCGCGCCTCCAGTGGTGATGCCGCAGCTGTGCTGGTCCCCGGCGCTCACCGCGGCGAAGCTGAGTCCGCCGAAGACGGCTCCGGGAGCCGCGGTGCTGACGGGTCCGCCCTGGCCCAGGCTGCGGCCCAGCTTACCCCAGCTGTTCAGCCCCCAACAGTACGCCTGCGCGTCCCGAGCCACGCCGCAGGTGTGGGAGCTCCCGACACTCAGCGACGTGAAGGTCAGTCCACCGGAGACCGCGACCGGGGTAGCACTGCACGTGAAGTCGCGATCGACTCCGCCGCAGGATTGCGTCACCGAAGTGGTCCCGAGCAGACCCGCCTCATTCTTCCCCCAACAGTACGCAGCGCCCGCCGAGGTGAGTCCGCAGGTGTAGATATGTCCGGGATCCACGGAGGCGAAGGTGAGCCC
>JAHWJV010000184.1 GCA_019348265.1 Gemmatimonadota bacterium | reverse complement strand
TACTCGTATTCAGGAGTTGCGACCGCTCACGCCTACCTTGCTTCAAGCTCTCACCGGTATCAACCTGGTCAGCTCCGCCGCATCGGGACCTAAAATGGTTGCAGGCGATGCGGGGCCGGGCATCTTTTCAGGTCCAGGACCCGCAGCGGCCCCGCCGCCTGAACCGTTTCCGGTAGGCGGACGCCAAGGTCCGAAACGGCTAGGCCGCCGGCGGCGTGGAGTTTCACTCAGAAAAGGGGTTGAGATGAGATGGCTGTTCGCCGCCGCCGGACTAGCGGCTCTCGCGAGTGCGGCGTCCGCACAGGTCACGCCGGGACTCGTCGTCGCCGGGTCACCGCCCTCCTACTGCGTGCAGGTGGGCGCCGTGCTGGCGGACCCTGGTAGCGGGCGGGTGCTGACCCAGCAGACTCTGATGGTGAGCCAGGGCCGGGTGACGTCGCTCCAGCCAGGCTACAGCCAGACCCCCGCGTGCGAAGTCGTCGACCTACGCGACAGCTTCGTTCTCCCGGGGTTGATCGACAGCCATGTGCATCTGACGGGGCAGCAGGGCCCGAACTCTCGCCTCGAGGAGGTGACGCAGTCGTCAGCCGAGCAGGCAATGGTCGGCGCCGGTTATGCCCGCAAGACGCTCGAGGCGGGGTTCACCACGGTCGCGGACCTCGGGGCGGACAACGAAGCGATCTTCGCGCTGCGCGACGCAGTGAGACGCGGCGACGTGATGGGGCCGCGGATCATCGCCTCGGGCGCGGCGGTCTCAGTACACGGAGGGCACGGCGATGTGAACGGCTTCCGGGGCGATGTCATGCACGTGCTCCGGCCCACCTCGGTGTGCTCCGGGGCCCAGGACTGTCGGCGCGCCGTCCGCGAGCAGGTCTGGCGCGGCGCCGACATCATCAAGATCACCGCGACCGGCGGGGTGCTGTCGAACACGGCCGCGGGCCTCGGGCAGCAGTTCCTCGAAGACGAGCTGGAGGCGATCGTCGAAGCCGCCCACCGGATGGGCCGCAAGGTGACGGCGCACGCGCACGGCGCCGACGGCATCAACAGCTTCCTGCGCGCGGGGGGCGACGCGATCGAGCACGGCACCTACCTCGACGATGAGTCGGTCCGGCTGTTCAAGCAGCGCGACGCCTACCTGGTGCCGACGCTGATGGCGGGCGACTACGTGGCGCGGGTCGCTAACGGGCCGAACAACTTCCTCACCCCAGCGCAAACGGCAAAGGCCCGCGAGGCGGGGCCAAGGATGCTGGATATGGCGCGGCGCGCACATGCGGGCGGGGTTAAGATCGCCTTCGGTACGGATACGGGCGTCTCGGCGCACGGCGAGAACGCGCGCGAGTTCGCGCTGCTGGTGCAGGCAGGCATGACACCGATCCAAGCGATCCAGGCGGCAACAGTCGCGGCCGCCGACCACCTGCAACTGTCTAGCGAGGTCGGCACCCTCGCGCCCGGCAAAGTGGCGGACATCATCGCGGTGCGGGGGGACCCCCTGCGCGACGTGACTGTTCTGGAGCGGGTCACGTTCGTAATGAAGGACGGGCGCGTGTACAAGCAGCTGCGGCCGTAGCCTCCGCCGAGTAGGGCGGGCCGCTCTGCAGCCCCGTCGACAGTCACGCCGCGCTAACACCGGTTGGAGGGACGAAGGGCCGGGCACTTGCTCATTCTTCTGGCTCATGAGGCCCCACGCCCCTGAACCTTTCGAGAGATCGTCGAGGGCGTACGCACCCACGGCTGATCGCCGGGGCTTTTCGCCCTGGGCGATCAGCCCCCCCTCCTCCGGGCGCGAGGCCTGGCCGTGCTTCCGGGTCGTCGGAGCAGTCTTCTTCCGCGTTCAGGTCACCTCGTTGGAGCTCCCGATCCGTTCGGTAGGACGTCTGGCAAGCGGCAGTTGGTCGCGAGGCCGCGAACCATTGCGTGGTCGCTCGTACCGGACGCGACATCATAAAGAGGACGTGAACTCACCCGACGAAGAGGCCGCGTGACCCCGCTCCGCGAACCGGACAGAGTTTAAAGATAGTTTAGAGAACCCACAGATCGACCCGCGGAGCAAGCGGGTGGTAGAGCCACTGCGCCTGGCTACCTTCCTCGAAGGTCACCTGCACCGAACCTCGCATGCCGCCGAAGAAGTCCAGAATCGCCGACTTCTCCGTGTCGAAGATGCTGCGCGCGATCACCCGCCCGGTCTCCTCTCGAAGCGACGCCACCGTCGTTGCCTGGTGGGCGGTGACAGCGTCAGTCCGCCACGCCGCGTACCGGCGATGTCTGGAAGAAGCATACGGACCAACATACCGGTAGGGATGCTCGAGTCGCAGAAAAGTAAACGTGCTCAGGAGAATCTCGCGATGAAATACGTTTTCTCGTTCGTCCATTTGCTCTTTGGTGTGGCTGCAGCGGAAGGGCAAGTTGAAAGCCCGTCTGAGAAGGTCGTAATCACAGTAGAGAGGACTAGAACCGAGATACGCACTGATGAAAATGGAGTATTGCATCTCAACGTATCCGAGAACGACGCTCTCGCGTTCAAGGCGAGAGGATCCGTCCGATATAGCGAATTCGGCGCCAGAGGGGATGGCGCGACCGATGATATCGACGCCATCGCTGCGGCACATGCATTCGCGAATCAGCACGACCTTTCGGTGAGAGCCGACGAAGGGGCGACGTACTATATCGGAGGAAAGGAGCGCACAGCGGTCATTCAGACCGACACCGATTTCGGTGCCGCGGCCTTCACCATCGACGACAGAGAAGTCCAAAACCGGGGTGCATCCGTCTTTACGGTTGCTTCCAGACTGCAAGCGTTGGAGGTTAAGGGGATATCGTCGCTCAAGAGAAATCAGGACAAATTAAACGTCTCTCTGCCTGCACCCAGCCTGATCACTGCCACCAACTCCCACGTAAGGCGCTACATCCGCTTCGGTCCGAACCAAAACGATGGGTCTCCGCAAACAGATATCTTTGCTGTGGATCGAGATGGAAAGGTGGATGAGGACACTCCGATCATCTGGGACTTTGACCAGATAACGGAGATCACTGCCTTACCCATGGACGAGACGACGCTGCATATCACGGGAGGACGCTTTACCACGATTGCCAATCAAGCTGAATCGAGGTACACCTATTACAGCCGAAACTTCGCCATCAGGCGTTCCAACGTCGTTGTCGATGGACTGGAACATCGCGTCATCGGCGAGGGAGACCACGGTGCGCCTTATAGCGGGTTCATCAATATCCGTGACTGCGCCAACGTGACGGTCCGGAACACCGTCCTGACCGGACGCAAAACATACCGTACCATCGGCTCGGCCGGACAGCCGGTCTCCATGGGTTCGTATGACATTCTGGTCAACCGTGCCGTCAATGTGTCGTTCGTCAATTGCACCCAGACGAACGACATCAACGACCACACGTATTGGGGGATCATGGCATCCAACTACAGCAAGAACATCCTGTACGACAATTGTAAGTTGTCGCGCTTCGACGCCCATATGGGGGTTGCCAATGCCACCATCCGCAACTCGACCCTTGGATACATGGGCATCAATGCCATAGGCACTGGGGTTCTGAGGGTGGAGAATTCTACCATCTACGGCACGAACCTCATCAATCTGCGTAGCGATTACGGCAGTACGTGGCAGGGAGAGATCGTCATCCGCAACAGCGTGTTCGTGCCAGCCGGAGGCAGACCCGTCCGTGCGAGCTTGATCGGCGGTCGCAACTCGGGGAACCATGATTTCGGCTATACCGCCTACCTTCCGGAACGGATCACCATCGAATCGCTTCATATCGACGATTCCAGTCATCCGGACGATTACCCTGGCCCCGCCATTTTCGCAGATTTCAATCCGGAGATGACGGGCGAGTCCTACCGGGAAAGATTCCCCTATGTCAGAACCAGCAAGGTCATCCTCAAGAATGTGACTACCGCCAGCGGCAAACCTCTGAGGGTGAGCGACCACCCGTTCATGTTCAAGGATGTCCAGATAGATGCCCAGTAACCCAGCCGGAAGGGCGCCGGGGGCATCGGCGGAGGAGCGGCGATGAGGCTGTCCGTGTTCGGCCAGGTACAACTCGCAGCCGCGTATGAGGGCTAGCCATTGCGCATGAGGTGGAGGAACCAGCATCGATGTCCTCTGAATTCATCGGGTTACGGCGCAGCGGGTTCGCCACCTATAGCCGCCGTGGCCACTCAGATCGGGGCCCTTTTGGCGTCGCGGAAGAATCCCTTACGAGGTGAGCATGCGTGTTGTCGGTCTGACCTGGTTGCTCGTCGCGCTCACCTCCTGCGCGATCAACTCGCCCCCCACTCCGTCGGCGTACTCGCCCTCCGCCCGCGCCGCGGACTCCGTCGCCGCACTGGAGGCCTTCCGCTCCAACATCGCCAGCATTCACGCGCGCGACCGCACGGCGTACCTGCGCCACTACCTGCAATCGCCACGGCTGGCGCGCACGGGTGCCGACGGAGTGGCATTCGGGTACGAGGCCCTCGCCTCGGGGGACCCGGACGCCTGGCCAGACACGCTCGTCGCCACGCACCTGGAGGTGACCCCGCTGTCGCCGGGCGTGGTTTACGGCGTCTACCGCTACCGCGTGACGACCGGCGCCAGCACCAGGCGCGGCGTGTCGGAGCGCGTGCTTGTGAAGCAGCCGGACGGGAGCTGGAAGATCTCGGTTTCCACCGCGTTCGACTCGCCGGGAAAGGGGCCCACCCCCGCCCTCGCGATCTCCGGCGCGACGATCGTGGACGGCACGGGAGCCGCTGCGCGGGTGGGGGCGGTGGTGATGCGGGACGGGCGGATCGCATGTGTGGGCGACTGTCCCACCGGTCCCGACGTCGAGGTGATCGACGCGCGCGGGAGATGGGTCATCCCTGGGCTGGTGGATGCCCACGTGCACTACTCCCAGACGGGTTGGGCCGACGGCCGCCCGGATGCCCTCGACGTTCGCGGCCGCTTTCCGTACGACGCCGCCATGGCGGCGCTGCAGGCGAGGCCGGAGCGCTTCTTCCGCAGTCACCTTTGCGCGGGGGTGACGGCCACCTTCGACGTGGGCGGGTACCCCTGGACTCTGGAGCTCCGGGAGCGGACCGTAGGTTCCACCGCGGCGCCGAACGTGGCTGCGGCGGGGCCGCTGCTCTCCGCGCGTGAGCCCGAACAGCTCAACCTGCCGGCGATGAAGCAGTTCGTGCTGATGGCGGACGAGGACGCGACCCGCCGGGGGGCGCGGATGCTGGAGGCGTGGCGGAGCGACGCGGTGAAGGTGTGGTTCCTGGTGGGCGCCACCACTCCGGACACGGCTGCATGGGTGGGGCGGCTGCGAACGGCGGGGGAGGAGGCGCGGCGCATGGGGCGGCCGCTGATCGTGCACGCGACCACGCTCTGGGCGGCGAAGCACGCGTTGCGCGCCGGCGCGAAGCTGCTCGTGCACTCGGTGGAGGACCTGCCGGTGGACGAGGAGTTCCTCCGCCTGGCCCGCGAGGCTGGCGCCTCCTACAACCCCACGCTCACGGTGCGCGAGGGGTACGTCCAGCTGCGTGAGCGGCGATTCCAGCCGCGTGTGCCCCTGGAGTGCGTAGACCCCGAGACCCGCTACAGGGCGTTTCTCACCGACTCGATTCCCGGCGCCGTACGGGACCCGGAGTACAGGCAGCGCATCAATGCCACATACCGGCTCATGCTGCAGAACCTGAAGCGCGTGCACGAAGCGGGCATCCCGGTGGTCCTGGGCAGCGACGCCGGGAACCCGCTCACGCTGCATGGCCCCGCGGTGTACCCCGAAATGGAGGCGATGGCAGAGGCTGGGCTCACTCCCATGCAGGTGCTGGTGGCGAGCACCCGCGACGCCGCCCGAGCCATGGGGAGGGAGGACATCGGCACACTGGAGGTGGGAAAGATTGCCGACCTGGTGGTGCTCGAACGCGATCCGCTGACCGACATCCGCAACGTTCGCAGCGTGCGCCTGGTGGTGCGAGCGGGGGAGTCCTGGACTCGCGAGGAGCTGGAGTACCGATCGCGGTGACCGCGTCAGGAGCGTGGCCCGAGTGGATGGAGCCTTTCGCCCGGACGATCGACGCGGCGTCAGCGGCCGAGCCCGAGCCGTTCCTCCAGCGCATCCCGGCGGTTGCGGCTCACGCTCAGCTCAGCTCCGCCCCTCAAGCGGACCGCGTAGTCCCCGCCCGAGCCGCGGAGCAGCGTTTCTATCCTGTCGAGCTGGACGATCGCCGAACGGTGGACCCGGAAGAATTGCTCGGGATCCAGCCGCTCGTCGAGGTTCTGCATGCGCTCTCGGATGACGAACTTCTTGTCGCCGACGTGTAGCTCCACGTATGGCCCGCTGGCGGTGATGTAGTCGATGCGGCCTACCGGGACTACTCGGACCTGGCCATGCGAGTCGACCGCGATCCGTTCCATGTACCCGTCGCGACGGGCGAGCGATGCCGGGCGAGGGGCGGCGGTGCCGCCGCTGGGCTGTTCGCCCAAGAGCGTGACGAGGCGCTGCGTCATGTTGCGAACCTCATGGAGTCTGATCATTTCGCGAGCGCGCCGGAACGCCTGCTCGAAGCGCTCGTCGTCGAACGGCTTGACGAGATAGTCGAGCGCCGCCAGCTCGAACGCCTTCACGGCGAAATGGTCGTACGCCGTGACGAAGATCGTCGGGGGCATCTCCTCCGGTCCGATCTGTGAGACCACCTCCACCCCCGTCATCCCCGGCATCTGCACGTCCAGGAAGACGAGGTCCGGCTCGAGGTCGGCCAGTCTCTGCACCCAGGCGGCGCGCCGGGTGTGCTGCGGCAGCAGGTGCAGGTCCGACAGGTGCAGCACCCGCAGCGGCGCCCAGCCCGGCGGCAGGACGGGGACGCGGACGGACCGCAGGACCGGCAGGTGCGGCTCGAGGAACGCCCACCCGGCCGCGAGCAGCCCGGCGGCGGTGACCAGCCCGACCGCGGCATGCCGCACCCGGTCGCGGTCGAGGTCGCGCCGCCGCTGTACCGCCAGCACGACCGTCCCGGCGACCGACACGACCAGCGTCGAGGCCAGCACCTCGAGCGTCGTCATCATATGCGCGAACGCCACCAGCCCGAGCAGGGCGCCGGCCAGGACCGCGCGCAGCCGCTGCCGGACGTAGAGCTCGTGCGCCAGCAGCAGCACCAGCGGCGGGAGCGCGACCAGCGACAGGTTGATGTG
>JAHWJV010000183.1 GCA_019348265.1 Gemmatimonadota bacterium | reverse complement strand
CGAGTACCTGCAGGTGAAGCACATGCAGGAGACCTTCCGCGCCCTGATCACCGAGATGGGTGGCGAGCCGATGTCGCCGATGCCGACCCGGGAGCAGGGGTACGGGATCGCGATCGGCGGCCGCATCATTCACGAGCTCGGCACCACGCGGATGGGCAACGACCCGAGCACCTCCGTGCTCAACAAGAACTGCCAGGCGCACGACGCGAAGAACGTCTTCGTCACGGACGGCGGACCTTTCGTCTCGCAGGCGGACAAGAACCCCACCTGGACCATCCTGGCGCTCGCCTGGAAGACCAGCGACTACATCACCGCGCAACGGAAGCAGGGGGCACTATGAGCGAGATGAATCGCCGCGAGGCGCTGACCCTGATCGCACTTTCTCCGTTCGCGGTAGGGGCGACGTCGAGCACGGCGCAGGTCGTGCCGCCGCCGGCTCCTACGCCACCGCCTGCGCAAACGCAGCAGCGGAAGTTCTTCACACCCCACGAGTACGCGCTCGCCGTCGTGCTCGCGGACCTGATCCTCCCCGCCGACGAGCGCTCCGGGAGCGCCAGCTCCGCCGGTACGGTAGACTTCATCGACTTCATGCTCGTGGACGAGGTGACCAGCGAGGGCGCCCGGGTCCAGGTTCGTGGCGGGCTCGCCTGGATGGACCTGGAGAGCAAGCGCCGCTACCAGCGGCCATTCCTCCAGCTCGCGCCCGCCGAGCAGACCGCGATCCTGGACGACATCGCCTGGCCGGCACGCGCGAAGCCCGAGTTCACCCACGGCGTCTCCTTCTTCAGCCGCTTCCGCGACATGGTGGCGTCGGGCTTCTGGTCCAGCCAGGTGGGTGTGCGCGACCTGCGGTACATCGGCAACGTCCCCCACATGTGGAACGGCTGTCCGCCAGAGGCGCTGCAGCGGTTGGGCGTGAGCTACACGGCCTGAGGACAGCGATCGAGGTCTGTCCCGGGATCGCCCGTCGGCTTACCTTCGCCCGCGTTCTGGTGGTGAGCGGACGATGCGGCGGCGCATGCGCGCACGAACGGCATCCTCTAGCGATCGCCGCGCCCTCGGCCGCCGCTCGTGCTACTGCTGATGTGGATCGCCCTGACGGTCGTCGCCGCCTTCGCCAACGCGTTCTACAGCCTCACGCTGAAGAAGTCGGTGCAGTACGCCGACGTCATCGTCTCGTCGGTGATCTTCCGGTTCGTCTCGGGATTCCTGCTGTTAGCGCTCGCGCTGACGTCGGGACCATGGCCCGCGCCCACGCCCGGCTACTGGCGCGCGCTGGCGATGGTGCTGCCGCCCGAAGCGCTGGGGATGCTCTTCATGGCGCTGGCGCTCCGTACCGGCGACCTCTCGATCGTGCAGCCGATCCTGGGCGTGACCCCCGTCTTCGTCACGCTGGGAGCGATCGTGGTGCTGAACGAGGTGCCGAGCCCCTTCGCGGGGTTCGGGATCCTGCTCGTCACGATCGGCGTGTATTGCGTCGGGCTGGGAACGGGCACCTCCTGGATGGAGCCTGTACGCGCCTTCGCCCGGTCGCGGGCGAGCTGGTGCGCCCTCGCGGCCTCGGTCTCCTGGAGCATCACTACGCTGGTCCACAAGTTCGGCATCGCCGAGGCCGGCCCCATTCCATGGGCGGTCTCGGTGACGCTCGGCTCGGCGGTGCTGCTCATCGCGGCGGTGCCGCTGCTGGCGCAGTCGCGGCTCGAGGTGGACCGGGAGCGGCGGCCTGCGATCTGGACTCTGCTGATGGCGGCCGCCGGGTTCTTCTTCGCGGTGCACGTGTTCGGCATCCAGACGTCGCTCGAGCTGGCTCCCGCCGGCTACGTCATCGCGGTGAGCGCGACCGGCACGCTGATCGCCACCGCCTTCGGGATCGTCATCCTCGGGGAGCGCGATCGGATGCGGCATCGCCTCACCGGCGCGTTCCTGGTGACCACCGGCGCCGTGCTGGTCGCGGTGCTAGGCTGAACCCGCCATTCCTCCGCGACGCTACCCCATGCCTGTAGTACCAACGCCCCCGGATGCGCCGATCACCGCCTCCGCGTTCGGCGCCACGAAGCGGGGCGAGGCCGTCGAGCGCTACCTCCTGCGCGGTGCGGGGGGGATGGAGATGAGCGTCCTGACCTACGGCGCGCGCATCCAGGCGCTGCGCGCACCCGACCGTAAGGGAGACCTCGCCGACGTCGTGCTCGGCTACGACGACCTCGCCGGATATGAGGACGACGAGCCCTACCACGGCGCCGTCGTCGGGCGGGTAGCGAACCGGATCGGTGGCGCGGCCTTCACGCTCGACGGCGTCACGTACCGCCTCGCGGCTAACCAGGGGAAGAACCATCTCCACGGCGGGCCCCGCGGGTTCAGCCGGGTCGTGTGGGAAGCGGAAGCCGAAGACGCGGGTGACGACGTCGCGATCGTCTTTCGGTACCTCAGCCCGGACGGCGAGGAGGGGTATCCGGGGACGCTGCGCGTTCAGGTGAGATACGCCCTCACCGCGGCGAGCGAGCTCACCATCGACTACCACGCGACCACCGATCGCCCGACGCCGGTGAACCTCCTGCAGCACGTCTACCTCAACCTCGCGGGGGAGGGGAGCGGACTGGTCCTCGATCACGTGCTGCAGGTCGACGCTGACCACTACACGGCGCTGGACGAGGAGTCGATCCCCACCGGCGCAATCGAGCCGGTGGAAGGCACCCCGTTCGACTTCCGCGAGCCGCGTCGGATCGGGGAGCGCATCGAGGACGATCACGAGCAGATCCGCATCGCGGGTGGGTACGACCAGAACTTCGTCCTGCGGCACGACGGGTCGTCGGCGGGTTGGGCCGCCCGCCTTTCCGAGCCGTCGAGCGGCCGCGCCGTCGACGTGTTCACCACCGAGCCGGGCCTGCAGCTCTACACCGGCAACCTGCTCGGCGGGCACGTGGGGAAGCAGGGACACCGCTACCCGGCGCGATCGGGCGTCTGCCTGGAGACACAGCACTTCGCGGACTCGCCCAACCAGCCGAGCTTCCCGTCCGTCATCTTGAGGCCCGGCTCGGAGCTGGTATCCCGAACGGTGTACGCGTTCTCCGTGGTGCCGGAAGGGGAGAAGGGGTGACGCGCAGAATGCTTTGGGCGAGAGGGCCAATCCTCGCATTGCACGCAGTGGCGGCGCTGTGTCTCCCGCCCACCGCGCCAGCACAGGCGAGCGAAATCGCGGAGCAACGCTTCCGATCCACCGTACTCGGTCGAGAGTACGCCTACACCGTCTACACCCCCACGGGCTACGGGACGAGCGGCCTCCGCTACCCCGTCCTCTACCTCCTGCACGGCGCGAACGGCAACCAGACCAGCTGGTCGAGAGACGGGCGGCTGAAATTGATCGCCGACTCGCTGATCGCGGGCGGCCTGATCCCGCCGGTCCTGATCGTGATGCCCGGCGACTCGGTCGGCTGGTGGGTGGACGCGCCGGGCGGAGCTTCGGAGACGGCGCTGCTGACCGAGCTGATCCCGGACGCGGAGCGCCGCTATCGCATTCTGAGGGAGCGCTCCGGGCGCATGGTCGCGGGGCAGTCGATGGGCGGCTACGGCGCGCTACGATTCGCTTTGAAGTACCCGGACCGCTTCGCCGCCGCAGCACTGCACGGGCCTGCCGTCTACTTCGATGCTCCGCCAGCTACGTCGGCGGCGCGGCAGCACCCACCCTTCCGATCCACGGACGGGAGCTTCAGCCTCGCCGAGTGGAGGTCTCGCAACTACCCGACCTTGCTGGACGCGTACTTCGCCCAGCCGGCACGGGTGCCGATCTACATCGTATCGGGCGACCACGACCCGCTCGGGATCGCCGCCGAATCAGTACGACTGTTCGACACGCTTCGGGCCCGGCAGCCTGGCCAGGTCGAGCTTCGCATCGTGGACGGCGGCCACGAGTGGGCCGTCTGGATCTCCACCTTCGCCGACGCTCTGCGGTACATGACCCGCTACGTGGCCCAGCCGCGGCCGAACTGATGTCCGGGTCGCGCGGGAACACGCCGCGGGCTTGGAACAGCCGGATGGGAGCTCGTTACGGTGTCCGCTCAGTGCAATGGCCGGTCAGGGGCTGCTACACTACATTGGAACCCGGCGCCGGATACCCCCACCGAGGGAAGCCATGAGATTGCAACGACTGCTCGTTCCAGCCGTCGCGCTGCTGCTGACTTGCGGGTCGGCGGCGGCCGTCGCCGCGCAGAGCCAGGACATCGCGCGGTTCAACGGGCGCGATCTCGACGGGTGGCGCGAGGTCGGCGTGGGCCGTGTAGCGGTGGGCACCGACGGATCGTTCACCACCGGAGGAGGTCCCGGGCTGATCTACTATCCTCGAACTCTGCGCGACTTCGTCCTGGAGCTGGAGTATCGCGGCGAGACACCCGATGCGGAGAGCGGCATCTTCCTGCGCCTCCCGGCGGTGGTCCCCGCCGACCCCGTGGCGGCCTCGCGCATCTCGTATGAGGTGCAGATCCGCGACCAGGCGCTCCTTCCGGCCCCGGCGAACCAGCAGGCGCCGGCCACCCCCCGCCCCAACTGGGAGCTTACCAGCGGAGGACTCGTCGGCGTCGCCGCCGCCTGGCGTCCCGTCGCGCGCGCCGGCGAGTGGAACTCCTATCGCATCGAGGTGACCGGCCAGCGGTACCAGGTGACGCTCAACGGGGTCAAAGTCGCAGACTACATCGGCGATCGTGCCCACGAGGGGTTCATCGCGCTGGAGCACGGTGCCACCTCTCGCGTGCACTTCCGCAACGTCCGCCTCACCCCGCTGGAGGCGGCGAATGCCCCGCAGAAGCTGGCGGATCTCCCCGCGCTGCAGCGCTTCCAGGCCGCCGGGACGCCCATCCGCGTGCTGGCGGTTAGCGCGTCGCACGGCTTCCGGCACAGCGAGTCCATCGACGCGTCGAAGATGGTGCTGAAAGGACTCGAGTGGGCGAACGAGTTCCGTTTCACCTTCACCGACGACGCCGCGCAAATCAACGCGCGCACGCTGGCCAACTACGACGTCCTCCTCCTGAACAACGCCACCCTCCGCGCCGCGCCGGCGAATCCTTCGGACACGACCGCCGTGCGGATTTCGCGCACCGCCGGAGTCGCCGCGCCGCTCACGATGGAGCAGCAGCAGGCGATGACGGCGTTCGTCCGCTCCGGCAAAGGGCTGATGACCATCCACTCGGGGATCGACGCCAACTACGGCTGGCAGGAGTTCCGCGAGATGGTCGGCGGCGGCCTCTTCCGAGCGCATCCCTGGACGCGGCCCGCGCAGATCAACGTGGAGGACCCGACCAACGCCGCGGTCAGCCACTTCGGGCAGAACTTCAACCTCCGCGAGGAGATCTACGTCCTGGACGTGAACCCGCGCCCGAACGCGCGCGTCCTCCTCTCGCTCGACATGCCGAGCGTCGGCGAGGCCGCCGGCTCTCAGGACCACCCCATCGCGTTCGTCAAGAGACACGGGGAGGGACGCGTCTTCTCGACCGTGCTGGGCCACTTCGGCGACAACTGGCGCCGCCCGGACTTCGTCCAGCACATTATGCAGGGGCTGCGGATCGCGGCGGGGACCGTTCCTGCGGACTTCACGCCACAGGCGCCGCGGCAGAGCGCGCGATAAGTCGTATCACTGGAACCATCCAACGATCCTGGACAGAACGATGCCACTCGACCGCAAGGTACGTTACGGAATGGTGGGCGGCGGCCCCGGCGCCTTCATCGGCGGCGTGCACCGCAAGGCAGCGGCGATGGATGGCGAGATCGAGCTCGTCGCGGGCGCCTTCTCCTCCTCGGCGGAGAAGTCCAGCGCCCTGGGACGCGAGCTCTTCCTCGACGCGTCCCGCGTGTACGGCTCCTGGCAGAAGATGGTGGAGGGCGAGAGCCGCCTCCCGGAGGGCGAGCGGATCGACTTCGTCTCGATCGTCACCCCGAACGTCTCGCACTTCGAGATCGCCCGCGCCTTCCTGGAGGCCGGCTTCCACGTGGTGTGCGACAAGCCGATGACGACGACGCTGGAGGACGCCGAAGAGCTCTGCCGGCTCGTCGCGCGGCACGACGCGGTGTTCGCGCTGACGCACAACTACACCGGCTACCCGATGGTGAAACAGGCGCGGGAGCTGGTGCGCCAGGGCAAGCTCGGCGAGATCCGCAAGATCGTCGCGGAGTACCCGCAGGGGTGGCTCGCCGGCGCGACGGGGATCAACATGTGGCGGCTGGACCCGAAGGTGGCGGGCATCTCCTCCGCGGTGGGCGATATCGGGCTGCACGCCTGGCACCTGGCGCGTTACGTCACCGGCCTCGAGGTCGAGTCGCTCTGCGCGGACACGAAGACCTTCGGGACGGGCTACGAGCTCGAGGACGACGCGAACCTCCTGGTGCACTACGAGGGCGGCGCGCGCGGCATCACCTACTCGTCCCAGATCTCGGTCGGCGAGGAGAACGGCCTGCGGCTGCGGGTATACGGCACCGAAGCCGGGCTGGACTGGCGCCAGGAGAATCCCAACTACCTGGACCTGCTCTACGCCAATGAGCCCTCGCGTGTCTACAAGCGCGGCAACGACTACCTCGATCCCATCGTGAAGCACGCCAGCCGGCTCCCCTTCGGCCACCCGGAAGCGTTCATCGAGGCGTTCGCGAACGTGTACCTGAACGCGGCGCGTACGATGGCCGCGCGGATCGCCGGTACCGAGCCGGGCGAGTTCGACACCGACTACCCGACGGTGCAGGACGGGGCGCGGGGGGTCCATTTCATCCACAAGGCGATCGAGAGCGGCCGCGAGCGAAGCTGGGTGGACGCGCGCTATTCGCCGCCCGGAGCCTGATCGCCCGCGGCGTTTCGCCTCTAGCTGACGCAGACCAATGCTCCGCCCGGGCGGGCGGGGCTTCACCATTCGACGGCGCAATCCTCGATGAACAGCAATTACTCTCCTCGGCCTGAACACCACTTCACCTTCGGCCTCTGGACCGTCGGGAACCCGGGGCGCGACCCTTTCGGAGATCCGACGCGCTCCGCGATCTCCGCGCCCTACATCGTGCGCAAACTGGCGGAGATCGGTGCGTACGGCGTAAACCTGCACGACGAGGATCTGATCCCGCGCGAGGCGTCCGCCTCCGAGCGTGACACCATCGTCCGCGACTTCCGGGCGGCGCTCGACGAGACGGGGCTGAAGGTGCCGATGGCGACGACCAACCTCT
>JAHWJV010000182.1 GCA_019348265.1 Gemmatimonadota bacterium | reverse complement strand
CTTCCAGTGCCGCGCGGTTCAGATGGGGGAGCAGGCGGCCTTCGTCAAGCACCTGGATGCCTGGTCCGCGACGGAGGACATCGAGCTGCGGCGTCGCCTCGAGGAGGAGTATCTCGACGCGGTCGACGAGGAGGAGCCGGTCTTTCAGGACCACCTGGCTCGCAGGCGTGGCGTGTACGAGGAGCTCGGCTACGGATCGGCCATCGAGTCGCTCGAGGTGGTCTGCGAGGTGGACGTGCGCGGCCTCGCGCGGGACGCGGCGCGTTTCGTGGAGGACACGGAGGCGGAGTACTGCGACCTGCTGGCGTGGCATCTCCCGCGGCTCGCGGGTGTGGAAGTCGGGCAGGCGACGGCGTTCGATCTCCGGGCGCTCCGGCCGGGGCCTGCACTCCGCCGCGAATTCGCCGCGAGGGCTCCCATCCCGACGTTCACCGCACTTCTCCAGAGCAGTCCGCTCGACCTGTCCGCTGACGGCCGGCTCGTGATCGAACGTCATCCGGAGCTCGCCTCCGGCGCCCGGGCGCGATACTGCCCGTTGAAGGTGCCGGGCACGGTAATCCTCATGGAGACTCGGGCCACTGACGCGGGCACGCACGCGGCGGCGTTGCGAGCGCTCGGCCAGGCTCTGCACTCCGCGCATACCGCGCCGGATCTGCCCGTCGAGTTCCGGCGTTTCGGCGATCCATCGGTCCGGCTCGCGTCCGGCCTGCTCTTCGAATCGCTGCTTCATCAGCCGCCGTTTCTTCGCCACGCGTACCACCTCCGCCCGGACCTCGTGGCGGAGTGGCGGCGTTACGCGGTGCTGCTCCTCCTGGTGCGCCTCCGGCGCCTTGCCGCGCTGTTGCAGGTGGAAATAGAGTGGGCGGAGGGGGCCCCGGCGGAGGAGGTGCGCGGCCGCGGGAGTGAGCTCCTGACTCGCGCGGCGGGCGTTCAGCACGACCGGCGGGGGACCTTCGCGCTGCTGGAGCTGCCCATTCAATCCGCACGGGCATTACGTGGCGAGCTGCTGGCGGCGGTGCTCGCGCTCTCCATGCGCGAGCGGTTCGACGAGGATTGGTATCGTAACCCCGACGGATGCGAGGAGCTCCGCGGCATCTTTGCCGACGGGCTCCGCTACACCGCCGACGAGCGGTCCGTCCAGCTATCGTCCGCCCCGCTCGGATTTCAGCCGGTGACCGAGTGGGTCACGGAGCTGCTGCGCTGATGTGCGGCGCTCGCGAGCGGGGGTGATTCGGTGAACTTCAACGACTTCGAGCGAGCGGCCGCGGAGGTGTACGAGACCATCCCGGCGCACTTCCGTGACGGTGTTGATGGGCTCGAGGTGACCCGCGCTACGGTTCCGCACCCGAGTCTGCCCGACATCTACACGCTCGGTGAGTGCATCACCGACACCTTTCCGACCGAGTTCGGCGGACCCGGGCAGGTGCGCTCGGTCGTCGCGCTGTACTATGGCTCTTTCCTCGCCCTCTCCCGTCTGGATGACGAATGGGACTGGGAGGTGGAGATCTACGACACGATCACCCACGAACTGCAGCACCATTTGGAGACGCTGGCGAACGACGAGTCGCTGGAAGAGCTCGACTACGCGGAGGACCAGAACTTCGCGAGGCGGGAGGGTGAGCCATTCGAGCCTTACTTCTTCCGCTCGGGCGTTCGTACGGACGGCGGTGGGTGGGAGGTGGACGGCGACGTTTTCGTGGAGGTGTCGGTCGGCAGCCGAGAGCTCCGGGCCGGCTCGGTACGGTTTGACTGGGCAGGAGAAACGCACGACGTCGCCGTGGACGAGCGGCTCGTCGACGTCCGCTTCGAGCGAATGAGCGAACGCCCTGGCGGTGGTGAGGTCGTCGCAGTGCTGGTGAGGCGCCGGGGTCCCATCGAGTGGTTGATGAGCGTCCTCGGTCCCGGTGGGCGGGCGAGCGGCAGCCGTCCGCTGCCGAACGGCGACGGCCCTGGCTGATCCGCTGAGAGTCCCGCGGGCGGCGTCGAAATTGCGCTCCGCGCAGCCGTCTGCAGAGCACGAAAAACCTCAACGACGAGCAGCGAACGGTGAATGAAGAGGGGCGGCAACTGCGGAACGGCGGGAGCTCGGCACAGGCCCGCCTGACGCCATACGAACTTGTATTCACCGAGCGCTTCGACGCGGAGGTGTTCCCCAAGATCGCGGCGGAGGCGAGCCGTCACGACGTGGACCCGTTGCAGCCCGACCGTTTCCAGCTTCTCGCTGCGGTGGGCGACGCGGTCCGCGACGTGGTCCCGCCCGAAGCGCCGGCGGACGCGCTGGAGCAGTATCGCGCGCTGCTGTACCACGCGTTCAACTTCTGGAGCTTCGAAAAGCGACTCTACCTCCTCGAGCCAGCGACCGCGCGCTACCTGGTCGAAGCGGCGCCGGGGCTGGAAGGATGGGATCTCGCCGTGCCGCACCCGTCTGTCTACCTCCAACTACCCGCGAACCTGTTCTGGGGCAGCGTCAGCCCGGCCGCCGGGCCGGAGCCGGTGGACGGCTTCTTCGTCGCCTGCGCCGCGGGGGAGGACCCGCTCGGCGTTCCGTTTCAGCGCGTGGCGGTACTGGTGGTGCTGGGTATTCGGCGGCACCGGGCGGGGTTCAGCGTCATCCCCTTCGACACCGAAGTCGGCCCGGGCATCGCCGCCGAGTGGGCGCTCCCGGGCGGGCGGGAGACGGGAACGGACTTCCAGACTGTACTGCCGGGCGGCGAGATCTCCGGCCTCTACTCGATCCTGACGACCAACGAGGTTCTCAAGCTCGTCGGCCGCGCGCTCTGGTACATCGATCGCTTTCCCGAGGAGCTGCGGATCGAGGAGCCGGAGAATGCGATCGCGGACGACCGCCTCGGGGAGATGCCGCTGCCGCGCCTGCCCTACTTCCGCGTGGGTCTCGGGCGGACGGAAGGGGAGGAGGGGTGAGCGAAGTCCAGCTCCAGCCGAGCGACGTGGCGCGTGTTCTCGCCGACATCGCCACGTTGATGGAGCTGAACGGCCGGGACCCCTTCCGCGCTAAGGCCTTCGCCTCCGCCGCCCGCGCGCTGGAGGGGAGCGACGCCGATCTCCGGGCGCTCGCCAAGTCGGACCAGCTCACCTCGCTACGCGGGATCGGCCCGGCGATCGCCTCGATCGTCGCCGAGATCGTCCTCACCGGCCGCTCGAGGATCCGTGAGGAGCTGGATGCCGCGACCCCGATCGGGCTCTTCGACCTACTCCAGATTCCGGGGCTTGGACCCAAGCGGATCCGCACCCTCTACACGGATCTCGGTGTGGACTCACTCGATTCGCTGGAGCGGGTGGCGAGCGAGGGGCGGCTCGCGTCTGTCGCCGGATTCGGCCAGAAAACAGCCGACAAGGTGCTGGCGGGACTATCGTTCGCGCGCGAATGCCGGGGGCGGCGGCGCTATCCGGAGGCGCTGGAGAGCGCCGCGCGGATCGTGGACTGGCTGCGCGCACGCGGTGAGGTATCCGCCGCGGAGATCGTCGGAGCGCTGCGGCGGCGGCTCGAGGTCATCGAGCGGATCGACCTGGTGGCTTCGTCGGCGAAGCCTGAAAGGACCCTCACCGACTTCGCCAAGCTCAACGGCGTGTCGCACGCGGAGCGGGAGGATGCCGACACGGTCACCGCTCGGCTCACCGACGGGATGACGGCGCGGCTGCGCTGCGTCCCCGCCGGCGAGTTCGTGGGGGCGGTGATCTGGGAGACAGGGAACGAAGCGCACCTGTCGCGGCTCGCGGAGATGGCAACGGGCCGGGGGCTCGTCCTGGACCGGAGCGGCCTGCGAAGGGGATCCGCTCGCGTTCCGCTCCCGGCGGAAGAGTCGCTGTACAGCGCCCTCGAACTCGCCTACGTTGCGCCCGAGCTGAGGGAAGGGTTGGGAGAGGTGGAGGCGGCGGCTACGAGCGTACTCGAACTGGTCGAGCTCGAGGATCTCCGCGGCACCTTCCACTGCCATACGACCTATTCGGACGGCAAAGCCACGGTGCAGGAGATGGCCGAGGCTGCCGACGCGCTCGAGTGGTCGTACCTCGGGCTCGCCGACCATTCGCGGAGCGCCGGATACGCAGGTGGGCTGTCCGTCGAGCAGGTGCGCGAGCAGCAAGCGGAGATCGACGCCTGGAACGAGGCTGCCGCCGCGAGCGGCCGGAGCTTCCGGTTGTTCAAGGGCGTGGAGTCGGACATCCTGCCCGACGGTTCGCTGGACTATCCGGACGCGGTGCTCGCGAGCTTCGATTACGTGGTTGCGTCGGTACATTCCGGGTTCGCCATGGCCCGCGAGGAGATGACCGCCCGGATGCTGCGGGCCGTGCGGAATCCATATCTCACGATCCTTGGCCATCCGACCGGACGCCTGCTCCTGACCCGGAAAGGCTACGATGTGGACGTGCGCCAGCTGATCGACGCGGCTGCGGAGCGGGGGGTGATCATCGAGATAAACGCGAACCCGCACCGCCTCGACCTGGATTGGCGCGAGGTGCGCGTGGCGGCGGCGAAGGGGGTGCTGATCGCCATCAACCCCGACGCGCATTCGGTGAACGCGCTGCAGCACGTCGCATACGGAGTGAACATGGCGCGCAAAGCGGGGCTCGCCCCGGAGCAGATCCTGAACTGCTGGCCCCTCGATCGAGTAGAGAGATACATTGCCGAGAGAAAGCAAGCGCGCGAAGCGTGAGCGCGCGCTCGAGGTCGTGCGACGGCTGGCGGAGGCGTACCCGGACAGCCGATGCTCGCTGGACCACGGCTCGCCGTTCGAGCTGCTCGCGGCTACCGTGCTCTCCGCTCAGTGCACGGACGTCCTCGTCAACAAGGTGACGCCGGCGCTTTTTGCGGCCTATGGGACCCCGGAGAAGCTCGCCGCCGCGATGGTAGAGGATATCGAGGACGCCATCCGGCAGATCAACTTCAACCGGACCAAGGCGAAAGCCCTGAAGGGGCTCGCCACGGTTCTAGTCGAGCAGCACGGTGGAGAGGTGCCGCGCTCCATGGAGGCGTTGACGAAGCTGCCCGGGGTGGGCCGGAAGACGGCGAACGTCGTCCGCGGCGTGGGATTCGGCGAGACGGACGGCGTGGTGGTGGACACGCACGTGAAGCGCGTGTCCGCACGGCTTGCGCTGACCCGGTCCGAGGATGCGCTGGAGATCGAGCGAAACCTCCTGGACCTGGTGCCACCGGAATCGAGGGTGGCATTCACGCATCAGATCATCGACCACGGTCGCTCGGTTTGCGTCGCCCGCAAGCCGCGCTGCGAGATCTGCGTGCTCAACGACATCTGTCCTTCTTCATTCGTGATCCAGGGCGCGAACCTGACATGACGGAACCGACCGCCTCACGTATCGCCGACATCCTCGCCGGGCAGGTGCCGGTAGACAGCGAGGTGACCGTTCGCGGGTGGGTGCGCACGCGCCGCGACTCGAAGGCCGGGCTCTCCTTCATCCACCTGCACGACGGATCCTCCTTCGCGCCGCTCCAGGTGGTCGCCGGGCGCGACCTGCCGAACTACGAAAACGAGATTGCGCATGTCACCAGCGGCTGCTCACTGGTCGCGCACGGCAAAGTGGTCGCATCGCAGGGCAAGGGTCAGACGGTGGAGATCCAGGCCGCGGCGGTGGAGGTGATCGGTTGGGTGGAGGACCCCGAGACGTACCCGATCCAGCCGAAGCCCCACACCTTCGAGTACCTGCGCGGCCTCGCGCACCTTCGCCCGCGTACCAACACTTTCGGCGCGGTTACGCGCGTCCGCCACGCGCTCGCGACGGCCGTCCACCGCTTCTTCCACGAGCGCGGCTTCTACTGGATCCACACCCCCATCATCACCACCAACGACGCGGAGGGTGCCGGCGAGATGTTTCGCGTCTCCACTCTCGACGCGGCGAACCTCCCGCGCGGCGAGGGAGGCGAGATCGACTGGACGGCCGATTTCTTCGGCCAGCGGACCGGGCTCACGGTTTCCGGTCAGCTCAACGTCGAGGCGTACTGTCTCGCCATGAGTCGCGTCTACACCTTCGGCCCGACCTTCCGCGCGGAGAACTCCAACACCAGCCGGCACCTCGCCGAGTTCTGGATGATCGAGCCCGAGATCGCCTTCGCCGACCTGCAGGACAACGCACAACTCGCCGAGGACTTCCTCCGCTACATATTCCTGGCGGTCCTCGCTGAATGCCCGGACGACATGGCCTTCTTCGACGAGCGGATCGAGAAGGGCGTGGTGAAGCGCCTGGAGGATTTCGTCGAGCACAGCTTCGAGCGCATGGACTACGGCGATGCGATCGCCGCGCTGGAGAAGTCCGGCCAGAAGTTCGAGTATCCGGTACGCTGGGGGATCGACCTCCAGTCGGAGCACGAGCGGTACCTCACCGAGAAGCTGGTAGGCCGGCCCGTGGTGGTGATGAACTACCCGAAGGACATCAAGGCCTTCTACATGCGCCAGAACGACGACGGCCGAACGGTCGCAGCGATGGACGTGCTCGCGCCCGGGATCGGCGAGATCATCGGTGGGTCTCAGCGTGAGGAGCGCCTCGATGTACTCCAGTCGCGGATGGAGGCCATGGGCCTCCCGCTCGAGCCCTACTGGTGGTACCTGGACCTGCGTCGCTACGGAACCGTTCCCCACGCCGGCTTCGGGCTCGGTTTCGAGCGCGCGATCCAGTACGCCACGGGCATGGCGAACATCCGCGACGTGCTCCCGTACCCGCGTACCCCGGGCAGCGCCGATTTCTAAGGGCGCGCCGAATGGACGAAGCCCCGCCGCCGGGGTACATTGGCGCGCTCCAGGACCACGGAAATCGCGAACCCCGACCCGAGCCCATGCCCGACCTCCCCAGCCGCGACGAAGCGCTCGCGCTGATGCACGAGCACGTGGAAAGCGAAAGCCTGCGCCGCCACATGTACGCCGTCGAGGCCGCCTGCCGCGCCTACGCCCGCACCTTCGGCGCCGACGAGGACACCTTCGGGCTGGCCGGGCTGCTCCACGACTTCGACTACGAGCGGTGGCCCGACGAGCACCCGCTGCGCGGCGCCGAAATGCTGCGCGAGCGCGGGTACCCCGAGCCGATCGTGCGCGCCATCCTGGCCCACTACTCCGCCCGCACCGGCGTGGTCCCCGAGTCGCGCCTGGAGCGCACCCTGCACGCCTGCGACGAGATCACCGGCCTGATCACCGCCGCCGCCCTGGTGCGGCCCAGCCGGTCGGTGATGGACCTGGAGGCGAAGTCGGTGCTCAAGAAGAT
>JAHWJV010000181.1 GCA_019348265.1 Gemmatimonadota bacterium | reverse complement strand
TACGTGGCGCTGATGCGGGCCGACGGGAGCATCGAGAGCGCCTGGCGGCTAGCCTCCGCGACAGAAGGCGGGCTCGTGGACCTGCTCGGCGGCGTCCCGGCGCTGCGGGAGCCCGCGCTGCAGGAGGCGCTGTTCGTTCGCGTCCGTGACCTGCTCCCCGGTCTGCTTCCCGGCGCCACGCGGGCAGCGGCGGACGCGGTGGTCGGACGGTACGTGCGGATCGAGCAGCGGGGGGCGGGGCGCACGCTGAGCCTGGCGGAGGTGGAGGTGCTGGACGGGCCGGTGAACCTCGCCCGGACCGGCCGCGCGGAACAGAAGAGCACGGCGTCCAACGGCGAAGCGCGTCGCGCGATCGACGGCAACACCGCGGGGCTGTTCCGGGATGGATCGGTATCGCAGTCGAACCCCCGCGAGAACGACCCCTGGTGGGAGGTGGACCTCGGCGAGTCCCAGCCGATGAGCGCGATCCGCATCTGGAGGCGGGCTGACGAGGCGCAGGGCGCCGAGCTCGGCGCCGTCCGCCGGCGGGTGCTGGACTCCGAGCGCCGGCCCGTCCTCGAGCGCGAGCAGAGCGCGTCCGCCGAGCGGACGATCGTGTTCGACTTCGCGGGGGACCAGGTGCTGCGGCGTGCGGCCATACGCGCGATGGCGGCCCTCCCGGGGCACGAGGCGGAGCGCGCGGCGATCTTCGCCGACCTCCTCCGCCGTGGCATCGACGGCCAGCTCGCGGTCGCGGGGCTGCAGGCCGCGGTCGCGAGCGGCGCGCCCGCGGGTGATCGGACGGCGCTGGCGGACGGACTGCTCGCGTACGCACGGCAGGTCGCGCCGGCGGATCGAAGCGGTCCCACGTTCACTCGTGCGACGGAGCTGGGCCGCACTCTCGCCGGCGCTCTGGCGGCGGCCGACCAGCGGAGGATCGTCACCGGCTTCGAGGCCCTCCTCGTGAAAACGGTGCGGATCCGGGCGGTGGAGGCGGCGATGAAGTTCGACCTCGAATCCTTCTCCATCGAGGCCGGTCGCGAGGTCGAGATCGTCCTGATCAACCCGGACGAGATGCCCCACAACGTAGTGGTCACCACGCCGGGCGCCGCCGAGAAGGTAGGCCGCGCGGCGGACGCCATGTCCACCCGGCCGGACGGCTTCCAGAAGAACTTCATCCCCGATATGCCCGAGGTGCTCTTCGGCACCCGGCTGGCGAGCACGGGCGAGACCGTGACGCTGCGCTTCACCGCGCCGTCCACCCCGGGAGCGTACCCGTACATCTGCTCCTTTCCCACACACTGGCTCACGATGAAGGGCACGATGACCGTCACCGCGCGGCAGCCATGAACGGGCGCCTGCTGCTCTTTTTCGCGCTGCTGCTCTTCCCCACCGGAAGTGCGCTGGGGCAGAGCGCGCCCGCTGGCAGACCTCCGCACGTGGTCTTCGTCACGGGGGACGAGGAGTACCGGTCCGAGGAGTCGATGCCCATGCTCGCGCGGATTCTGAAGCGCGACTACGGCTTCCGGGTGACGGTGCTCTACTCGCTCGATGAGAACGGCGTCATCGACCCGAACAATCTCACCAACCTGCCGGGGCTGGAGGCGCTCGACAGCGCCAACCTGATGGTGATGTTCACGCGCTTCCGCGCGTTACCGGACGCCCAGCTTCGCCACATCCTCGACTACGCGGAGTCCGGGAGGCCCGTGGTCGGGTTCCGTACCGCGACGCACGCCTTCCGCTATCAGAACGACCTCGCGCGCGCTCACCTCAACGAGAGCTGGGAGCGTCGGCTTTTCGGCCAGCGGTGGATCACGCACCACGGGCATTTCGGCGACGGCGCGATCCCGCTCACCTCGGTGAGCCTCCTCCCGTGGCGGACCAGCCATCCGATCCTGCGCGGGGTGAAGCCGTTCCAGGCGTACTCCTGGCTGTACCACGTCGAGGGCGGCGACCACGAGCTCTACGGCGACAGCAAGCCGCTGCTCGTTGGAGAGGCGCTGCGATCGAATCACATGAACGCGCTCGCCAAATACCCGCTGACGAACCCGGTCGCGTGGACGAAGACGCACACCGGCCGCTCGGGGATCACGGCCCGCGTATTCTTTACGACCCTGGGCCATCCGTACGACTTCAGGGACGAGTCGATGCGGAAGCTGTCGCTGAACGGGATTCTCTGGGCGCTGGGGATGGAGGGGCGAATACCAGCGGAGGGGGCCCGGGCGGACATGGTGGGCGAGTACGCGCCCGCGCCGTCCGGCTTCGGAAAACTATACAAGCAAGGAATGAGGCCGCCCCCGTTGTGAGGGCGGCCCGTTCGTATCGAGAGGTTCCGCGCGTCAGAGGTTCCGGCGGCCGATCTCCTTCACCGCGTGGTCCGCGGCGCGCGCGGTGAGCGCCATGTAGGTGATGCTCGGGTTCACGCACGAGCTGCTCGTCATGCAGGCTCCGTCGGTGACGAAGACGTTCGGGGAGTCCCAGAGCTGGTTGTTGCCGTTCAGCACCGAAGTCTTCGGGTCGCGGCCCATCCGCGCGGTGCCCATCTCGTGGATGCAGAGCCCCGGCTCCGCGCCGTACTCCCCCTCCTTGTGCTCGTCGAACGTGGTCACGTTCGTGCAGCCCGCCGCCTCCAGCATCTCGGCCGCCTGAGCCATCGCGTCCTTCCGCATCGCGAACTCGTTCGGGCCCCACGTGCACTGGATGTCCAGCTGGGGAATTCCCCACCGGTCCATCTCCTGGGAGAGGACGACGCGGTTCTCGGAGCGCGGAAGGCACTCGCCCCACTGACCCATGTTGAAGCCCCAGGGACCCGGGTCCTGCAGGAGCTGCTTGAGCTCCGTCCCGATCTCGGGCCGGGCGGCGCCGCGACTCCAGCCGCCGCGGCTCGCGCTCCCCTGGTAGCCGTAGCCGCGGGAGAAGCCGAGCCTGTCTGATTCCGGGCCGCCCAGGTTGCGGAAGCGCGGGATGTAGATGCCGTTGGGACGCCGTCCCTGGTAGTAACGGTCGAGCAGTCCGGGGATGTCGCCGCGCGCGCCGATGCGGAAGTGGTGATCCATCAGGTTGTGACCCAGCGCATCGCTGTTCCCGCCGAGGCCGTCGGGATGGCTCGCCGTGCGGGAATTCAGCAGGACGCGCGTGCTGCCGAGGGTCGAGGCGCAGAGGAAGACCACGCGTGCGAAGACCTCGCGCACCTCAGCGGACTCCACGTCCACATAACGCACCCCCGTGACCCGCTTCCGCTGCTCGTCGTAGATGAGCGAATGCGTAAGGCTGTTCGGGCGCAGCGTCAGCTTCCCGGTCTTCCGCGCAGCAGGCAGCGTCGACGACTGGCTGGAGAAGTAGCTGCCAGTCGAGCAACCGCGGGAGCACTCGCCGCAGTAGTGGCATGGGGCGCGGTCGCCGACCTGCTGCGTCAGGACGGCGGTCCGGCCGATCGTGACGTTTCGGCCGGGGAAGCGGCGCTCCACGCCCCTCTTCACGAACTTCTCCCCGGCGTTCATCTCCATCGGCGGCTGGAACTCGCCGTCGGGCAGCTGAGGCAGCCCGAGCCGCTCGCCGCTCACGCCGATCCGCTGTTCGACGTAGGAGTACCACGGTGCTATGTCGGCGTAACGGATCGGCCAATCGACTCCGTGTCCGTCCTTGAGGTTCGCCTCGAAGTCCAGGTCGCTCCAGCGGTACACCTGGCGTCCCCACAGCAGCGAGCGGCCGCCTACCTGCGCACCCTGTACCCAGGTGAACGGCGCGCTCTCCTTGTACGGGTGCAGCTTGTCGTTCTGATAGAAGTGGCGGTTGCCGGCGTCCACGGTGTTGCCGCGGATCTGCACCGCCTGATCCGGATATTGGAGGGGGGTGATCCTGCGGTTGCGGTGCGGCATGTCCCACGGCGGCACGTGCTCGGTCACGTACCCCTTCTGGTGCTCCACCTCCCCGCCACGCTCCAGCACCAGAGTGCGCAGCCCCTTCTCGGTAAGCTCCTTCGCCGCCCAACCCCCACTGACCCCGGAGCCGACCACGACGGCGTCGAATTCTTCTCGTTGCAGAAAGATCATGATGGGGCGCCGGTCGGGGGTGAGTGAAGCTAGGAGATTTGAATGATGAATGATGATTGGCGCATGATGGATTAGAAGGCTCTGCGAGCCAACGATTCATCATCCATCATTCATCATTCATAATTTTGTTCAGGCCCACGCCTGCGCGCCCTGCCCGTAGGGGATGTCGGCGCGCCAGGTGCCCATCGGATTCATGCGGAGCTCCTGCGTGGCGCCGACTTCGGAGGTGTAGTAGCCGACGAGCACGAGCTCCTTGAGGGTGCGGAAGAAGGACTGCCCGCCGACGTCCTCGGGATCCCAATCGCGGTCGAGCATCACGGCGGCGGAGGCGGCCTGGGTACCCTCGGCGTCGCTGCGGCCAGTCTCCGTCTCGGTCTCGCGCAGGATCGGCTCCTCGGCCGGGGACGTGAGCTGGGCCGCCGGGTCGTTGAACGCCTGGCGGTTGAGCGCCTGCACGAGCTGCAGCTGCTGCTCGGGTTTCGCGCGGAGAAGGGGGACGCCGAAGGCGCGCTGCGCGCGCTGGTCGACGCGCGCGAGCCCAGCCGTGAAGCGGGCGCGCTCCTCCGGCGGGTAGTACTCGGCCATCATCAGATCGATGAAGTCCGGCACGCCGGCGGTACGAGCGCCCGGAGTGTCGGTCTCCGGGAGTATGTGGTCCGCGAGCACGGCGACCATCTCCTTCTGGTCGGCCGTGAGCGCCGACGCCTTCGCGGCGGCCTCGGGCGCGCGGCGGTCGCAGCCGGCGAGTACCCCGGCTACCGTGGTTGCGGAGAGAGCACCGCCGAGCAGGTAGGCCACGCGCGCGATCGCCTCGCGCCGGGTGATCAGGTCATTCATGGCGGACCGTGACTGGATCGGGGGGAATTTCCGGGGGCGGACCTTTGGAAGGTGCATCAGCCGGCCTCCGTTGTCCAGATGAGCAGCCGGAGACGTCCATGCAGCGGAAGCCGCCACGCGAGGTTTGCGCGAGGCGGGGAGGGCATTGTACGTTGCTGCACCACTCCTCCTCGGAGCGGTACGCGCGGGGTCCCCTTCCTGTTCAAACGCCGGCTCACATCTCCGCCCTATGCGACTCTCGTTGCTCGACTGGGGGATCATTGCATTCTACTTCGCCGCGACGCTCGCCATCGGGCTGTGGTCCGGCCGCGGCGCGGGGAAGAACACCTCCGAGTACTTCCTGTCCGGCCGGAGCATGCCGTGGTGGCTGCTCGGGACCTCGATGGTGGCGACGACCTTCTCCACCGACACGCCGAACCTGGTCACCGACATCGTTCGCCAGAACGGCGTCGCCGGGAACTGGGCGTGGTGGGCCTTCCTGCTCACCGGGATGCTCACGGTGTTCGTGTACGCGAAGCTCTGGCGCCGCGCGGAGATCCTGACGGACCTCGAGTTCTACGAGATTCGCTATAGTGGGCGACCGGCGGCGTTCCTGCGCGGCTTCCGCGCGATCTACCTGGGCGTCTTCTTCAACATCATGATCATGGCCTCGGTTACGCTCGCGGCTATCAAGATCGGTGGTGTTCTGATGGGGATCTCGCCGCTGTGGACGGTGCTGCTCGCAGGAGGGATCACGCTGATCTTCAGCATGACGGGCGGGCTGAAGAGCGTTCTGATCACCGACTTCTTCCTTTTCTTCACCGCGATGGCGGGGTCCATCGCGGCGGCGGTGGTGGCGTTGCGGCACCCGGACGTGGGGGGGCTTTCCAGGCTGCTGACGAACCCTGCCGTCTCCGAGCGGCTCTCGATCCTCCCCGACCTGAGCGACCCGGCGGAGGTGATCCCGATCCTCGTCATTCCGCTGGCGGTCCAATGGTGGAGCGTGTGGTACCCGGGCTCCGAGCCAGGTGGCGGCGGCTACATCGCGCAGCGCATGCTGTCGGCGAAGGACGAGAAGGAGGCGACCGCCTCCACGCTGTTCTTCAACGCCGCACACTACTCGCTGCGGCCGTGGCCCTGGATCATCGTCGCGCTCTGCTCGCTCGTCGTCTTCCCAACGATCGAGTCGATACGCGTTGCCTTCCCCAACGTATCTCCGAGCATTCTCGGCCACGATCTCGCCTATCCGGCGATGCTGACCTTCCTCCCCGCCGGCCTGCTGGGGCTGGTGATCGCATCGCTGGCCGCAGCGTACATGTCGACCATCTGCACGCACCTCAACTGGGGCGCGTCCTACGTGGTCAACGACTTCTGGCGCCGGTTCGTCGACCCGGCCGCGAGCGAGCGCCGCCTCGTGTTCGTCGGTCGAATCGCCACGGCGGTGTTGATGGTGCTCTCGGCGGCTCTCGCCCTCTGGCTCCAGAACGCGTACCAGGCGTTCACCATCCTGCTGCAGATCGGCGCGGGGACGGGGCTGCTGTTCATCCTGCGCTGGTTCTGGTGGCGGATCAACGCCGCCAGTGAGCTGGCGGCAATGGCGGTGTCGTTCCTGGTTGCGGTGTACCTCGAGCTCTTCCACGGGAGACTGTTCCCGAACCTCCCGCTCAGCTCGTCGGCCAAGCTGCTCTGGGGCGTCGGGCTGACCACGGTCGCCTGGGTCACCGTATCGCTGGTAACGCGGCCCACGGACCCGGCGGTACTGCGCCGTTTCTATCGCCTGGTACGCCCGGGCGGGCCGGGCTGGGAGCGCGTCGTCGCCGAAGCGCGCCGCGAGGGCGATGCGCTTCCCGATCCCGGCGAGGGATGGACAGTGCCTCAGGGTCTGCTGGCGACGCTGGTCGGCTCCGTGACCATCTACGCGGCGCTGTTCGGGATCGGCTACTGGCTGTACGGCCGCTACACCCTCTCGGCAGTCTTCATCATTACCGCGGTGGTCGGGGCGGTGTACGTGCTCCGGCAGTGGGGGGAGCTGAGCGGCTCGCCGGCCGCCATTTCTCCGGAGACCGATCGACGCGTGGGCGGGTGATGGGTCGCGCGGTCGTGCTGGCGGCCGGCCGTGGAACGCGCATGCGTGCCGAGTCGCCGGGGTCCCACCTCGACGAAGCACAGCGTAGCGCGGCGGAGAAGGGTTTGAAGGGGATGATCCCCTTCCATGGCCAGCCGTATCTCAGTTACGTCCTGAGCGCGCTCGCCGACGCAGGGGTCACCGAGGTCTGCCTGATCGTGGCACCCGATCCGGACCCGATCCGGGAGCATTATGCCGCGTTGCACACCGATCGGCTTGGAATCCGGTTCGCGGTTCAGCCCAGCCCGCGCGGCACCGCGGA
>JAHWJV010000180.1 GCA_019348265.1 Gemmatimonadota bacterium | reverse complement strand
TGCCGAAGAAGCGCCAGGCCGCGATCATCAACGACCTGGCCGAGCGGTACTCGATGACCGAGGTCGCGCAGGTCCTCGACCGGCTCAAGGACGCCGGCTTCTACTGGGCCACCCGGTCCGGGGTCACGATGGCCGTGTCCGACGTGGTCGTGCCGCCGAACAAGCAGCAGATCCTCGACGGCTACGAGGCCAAGGCCGAGCAGGTCAACAAGCGCTACCAGCGGGGCGCCCTGTCCCCCCGCGGCGATGTCGCGCGTGCGGAAGTCGGAGACGACGGCGCATCCGGTCCGCTCCGCGATGGTCGCGGCATCGCCGAGCTGAAAGGTCGCGCCGCGCCGACCGTCGGCCGGAGGGCGGTGCCAGAGGGTTTGCCCGTGTGAGCCGATGACGCCCACCTCTTCCAGGGGAACCCCGCCCTGGGTGCAGACCTCGCGCACCGCTTCGGCGAACCACTCGCCGAGCTCCGCATGGAGGTCGCACAGCGCCTCCGCGGTCCCTCTCAGGATTCCCTGGTGGATGCGCGTCCGCCGCTCGTCGGTGAAAGGCATGGTGCACCAGTGGACCATGCGCCACTCGATCCGCTCCGTCCCGCTCCCGTCGATGGAGACCAGCGCCGCGTCTACTCCGTCGAGCGAGGTCCCCGACATCAGCCCGACGATCAGCACACCGGCACCCCGCTCGCGGCCGGCCCCTGCCCGCGGATGCCCGCGAGCACCGCCGCGTCCGACCGGACGAGCCAGGAGAGAAGCTGGTAGACGGTGACGGGCGTCCCGTCGAGCTCGCCCGCCCACTCCCAGACGTCTACTCCGCGGCGCTGCACCATGGCGAAGTTGCGGGCGCGCACGGCCGCGAAGCGCTCGGCGAGGGAGCGCGAGTCCCGCTCCCGCGGCTCGCCGGACGGCTGCTCGGCGTCTCCGAAAGCCGCCACCTCCAGCCAGCGCCCCACCCGCAGCTCCCGGTCGAGAAGCGCTTCCAGTGCGCCGCTCGGTTCTTCCGCCGCTACCGCCGGCTCCTCCAGCGCTCCTCGCAGCGCTCGGGGCATGATCTCGATCCGAACGAGGAGGTCCTCCCATTCGGCGATGGCCGCGGGTTGCGCGGCCATCCCGGCGATCTCATCAGGCGCCATCCGCACCCTCTGCACCGAGCACCTCTCCGAGACGTCCTCCCACCTCACGGAGCCTCTCCTGCGCGCTCTTCGGATCGGTGCCCGTCCACGCCATCGCGATCGCCGTCTTCACGCTGCCCCCAGCTTCCGCGAGCAGGTCGCGAGCCCTCGGGCGACTGAGGTCCAGCACCTCCATCAGGATCCGCTCGCTCCGGTCCTGGAGCTTTTCGTTCGTGGCGCGGAGATCCACCATGAGGTTGCCGAACACCTTGCCCAGCCGGATCATCGCCCCGGTGGTGATCATGTTCAGCACCAGCTTGGTCGCCGTGCCCGCCTTCATCCGGGTGGAGCCCGTGACCACCTCGGGGCCGACCAGCGGAGCGATCACCACGTCATAACGCGTGCGGTACTCGGGGAGGGGCGGGGTGCAGAGCAGAAAACCCGTCTTGGCGCCGAGCTCCTTCGCCCGCTGGAGCGCACCGTGAACGAAGGGCGTCGTTCCCGAGGTGGCGATCCCCAGGACGAAGTCCTTCGGCCCCACCCGCCTCGCCTCGACCGCCGCCGCGCCTTCCTGCGGCTGGTCCTCGGCGCCCTCCTTGGCGCGGGTCAGCGCGTCGAGCCCGCCGGCGATCACCCCCTGCACCATCTCCGGATCGGTGCCGTAGGTCGGCGGCATCTCGGATGCATCCAGCACGCCCAGGCGCCCGGACGTGCCGGCGCCGACGTAGATCAGCCGGCCACCGGAGCGAAACGCCTCCTCCACGAACTCGATCGCGCGGGCAATCGATTTGCGCTCCGCCTGAACGGCCGGCGCCACCTTCTGGTCCTCGTCGTTGATGACGTCGACGATCTCCAGCGGCGACAGGCGGTCGATCTCCGCCGTGGCCGGATTCCGCTGCTCCGTCAGACGCGGGTCCAGCGGCTGCTTACTCGCCATGCTATGATTGCCGGATCAATGAGCGCGCGCCCAGGGTGTGTAGCACAAGGTAATGTACCCGTGTACAGGCGAAAAGGTGTCATGCGCAAACGCCAGACCAGAGCGTCCCAACTCGTTCTCTCCGTTCTTCTTGCGGCATCACTAACCTCGCTTCCGGCAGGCGCTCAGACGCGAGCCGGGGCCGCCGCCGCCACCCCTCCGCCGGCCTGGTCCGGCCGCTGGCCATCGCTCGCGCCGGCCGTCGCATCCGGCGGAATGGTCGCCAGCACGGACCGGGTCGCCAGCGAGATCGGGGCGGAGATCCTGAGGCGTGGGGGGAACGCCGTGGATGCCGCGGTGGCGACCCACTTCGCCCTCGCGGTGGTGAACCCGGAAGCCGGCAACCTCGGTGGCGGTGGGTTCATGGTAGCTCGCGTCGCGAACGGGACGACCGCGTCTCTCGATTTCCGAGAGGTCGCCCCGCTGCGTGCGACGCGCGACATGTTCCTGGACGCGCAGGGGAACCCCACCAACCGTTCGCTGGAGGGGCACCTGGCGTCGGGCGTTCCAGGCTCGGTCGCCGGGATGTGGGAGGCGCACCGCCGCTTCGGCTCCTTGCCTTGGGCGGACCTCGTAGCCCCGGCCGTCGCGCTGGCCGACGGAATCGTGGTGCACGCGCGGCTCGCCGAATCGCTGCAGGAGTACGCGGCCCGTTTCCGCCAGTACCCGGCGAGCGCCGCGATCTTCCTCCGCGAAGGCCGCGCGCCGCGAGTCGGGGAGCGGCTCGTACAGGCGGACCTCGCCGCGACGCTGCGCAGGATCGCTTCGGGCGGAAAGGAGGGGTTCTACCGCGGACGGACGGCAGAGCTGCTCGAGGAGGAGATGCGGCGCGGGAACGGGCTGATCACGCGGGAGGATCTGGCGCGTTACGACGCGAAGTGGCGTGATCCGCTACGCTTCGACTACCGCGGGTACCAGGTGATCTCGATGCCTCCGCCCTCTTCCGGCGGCGCCACCCTGGCGGAGATGCTGAACATCATGGAGGGATACGACCTGCGGGCCGCCGGCTACCTGTCCACCCGGCACGCGCACCTCTTCGCGGAGGCGGCCAAGCGCGCGTACGCCGACCGCAACACCTATCTGGCCGACCCGGACTTCATCCCGCAGCCGACGGCGCGGATGATCTCGGAAGCGTACGCGGCGGAGCGCCGGTCCAGCATCCGCCTCGACCGGGCGACCCCCTCCGAGGCGGTGCGCCCCGGCCTCGGCCCCACCACGGTCGCGGCGATCGCCCTGACCGCGCGGCCCGAGGGAGAGCACACCACGCACTACTCCGTCGTCGATGCGGCTGGCAACGCAGTCGCAGTAACCACGACTCTCAACTCGCTCTATGGCAGCAGGGTTCTCGTGACCGGGGCGGGTTTCTTCCTGAACAACGAGATGGACGACTTCACCGCGAAGCCGGGGACCGCCAACCAGTTCGGCCTGGTGCAGGGCGCCGCGAACGCGGTCGCCCCGGGGAAGCGCATGCTCTCCGCCATGACCCCCACCATCGTCCTCTCGCCCGAAGGGCGGTTACGCCTCGTAACCGGCTCGCCGGGCGGCCCGACGATCATCACCACGGTGGCCCAGGTGATCAGCAACGTCGTGGATTGGGGAATGGATCTACCCGCGGCCGTGGGCGCGCCGAGGCTGCACCACCAGCACCTGCCCGACCGCCTGTACTACGAGCACGACGGCCTCGCTCCCGCGACCGCCGCCGCGCTACGAGCGCTGGGGCAAGCGCCGGAAAACCGGGCCGGCTATCAGGGAGATGCAGCCTCCATCCTGCTCCGCCCGGATGGCCTCCTGGTCGGCGTCGCCGACCCGCGTCGCGGCGGAGCGGCGGTGGGGGTGGAGGGGGCGGCGAAGGAGGTGGTGAGGTGAAAGAAATGATGAATGATGAACGATGAATTGAACTCACCCCAATTCATCATTCATCATTCATCGTTTTCTAGCTGATCTCCTTCTCCACCCTGACCGGCGTATCCAGCCGGGCGGTGATGCGCGCGCCGGAGGGGATGACGGCGTCGACGTCGGCGGTGCCGATGGCGACGGCGGTGCCGGCGGCGGCGCCTACCGCCGCTCCGCCGACGGTGGCGCGGGTGCTCTTGCCGATGACGCGCCCGATGATGGCTCCGGCGACGGCGCCGCCGCCCACCTTGGCAGCCTGGGTGGCCTTGCTGTCGCGTGTCACGAGGCGCGCTTCGGCGTCCATCGTGGTGGCGCTGAGCGAATACGTTTCCCCGCCGTAAGACACCGAGGTGAAGTCGATCCGGAGCTGCGCCTGCTGACCGGTGCGGCCCGATTTGCTGGACTCGGTGACCCGGCCGCGGACCGTCGCGCCAGACGGAATCAGCGTGGTGCCGTCGTCGGCGAGGAGCGGCTCGGCCAGCGTGGCCGTGAAGGTCTCACCGACCGTGCTGGTGCGGGTGCTCAGCTCCTGGTTCAGCCGAACGGAGAAGCTGGTGCCCGCCGGGACGGATATGGTCACGGTACGGGGCCGGCTCGGCTCCGGCGCGGGAGTCGGGCTGGGGCGCGGAGCACTCGGCCGCGGCGCGGGTGCCGCCGTCCGGGCGGCGGGCCGCGGTGCCGGCCTGGGCGTCGGGCGGAGCGGCTCCGCTTCCGGCGCGGGTACGTCCACCGGGACGTCGGCGAACTCGGGCTCGAGCGTGGTGTCCGGCTGCAGCGCGAGGTCGAGCTCGCGCTCCAGCGCCTCCTTCTCCAGGGCCGCGCGAGCATCGCTGGTGTCCTCACCGCCGCCGCATGCGGCCACAAAAGTGGACACGGGCAGGAGAAGGAGCAGAGCCGCGACTCGTCCATATGTCTTCATGATATCTCTCCAAAGCCGCATCGTTACTTGAATTCCGGGATCCTGGGGAGTAGCTTCGCGCTCCGTCGCCGCAGTGATCTGGGCCCCGAGAAGGGCAACCGCCATGCCATATTGTAAGTGAAGGAATTACAAGCGCTTCTTCCGTATCTCCGTCGGTATCGTGTCTCCATTGCGGCCGGTCTCGCGGCGGTTTTCGTCGCGAACGCGTTCTCCCTGGCGGCGCCGTACTTCATCAAGCAAGGGATCGACGCGCTCGCGCGGCCGGATGTCTCGCCGGGGCTGATGCTCCGCTACGCCGGGCTCGTCGTGCTCACGGCGGTGCTCGGGGGAATCGGCCGCTACTGGATGCGCGAGCTGCTCAACGGGGTGAGCCGCCGCGTCGAGTTCGACCTCGCCAACGACTTCTTCCGCCATCTCCTGAAGCTGGACGCCGGCTTCTACGCGGCGACTCCCACCGGCGACATCATGAGCCGGGCGACGAACGACATCTCGGCGGTCCGCATGGTGGCCGGCCCGGCCTATATGTACCTCGTCAACACCCTCGTCGGAACGGTCTTCTCGCTGACGCTGATGGTCTGGATCGATCCGTGGCTCACCCTCTGGTCGATGATCCCCATGCTGGCTCTCCCGCCGGTCACGCTGGCGTTCGGGCAGTTGATCCACCAGCGCTTCACGAAGATCCAGGAGCAGTATTCCGCCATGTCCACTATGGCGCAGGAGAACCTGGCTGGCGTGCGAATCGTGAAAGCCTACGGGCGTGAAGCGCAGCAGGCGGGGCGCTTTCGCGACCTCTCGCACCAGTATCTGCAGCTCAACATGCACCTGGCGCGAGTCTCCGGGCTCTTCCACCCGCTGCTCGCGCTGCTCAGCGGCTTCGCCATGGTCGTCGCGCTCCTCATCGGCGGCCGAGCGGTGATGCGCGGGGCGATAAGCACCGGCGAGTTCGTCGCCTTCATGCTCTACCTCGGCATGCTCTCCTGGCCGATGATCGCGCTCGGATGGGTGGTGAACCTGTACCAGCGAGGCGCCGCGTCCATGGGCCGCATCAACCGGATCATGGCGCTGGACCCGGTGATCCGCGATCCCGCTGCACCGCGTTCCCCGGCCACCGTTCGCGGAGAGATCGAGTTCCGCGAAGTATCCTTCCGCTACCCGGGCACGGAGCGCTGGGTCATCCGGAACGTCTCCTTCCGGGTCCCCGCCGGGTCGATGCTGGCCGTGGTGGGAGCCACCGGCGCGGGGAAGTCGACGCTGGTCGCTCTTCTCGCACGCCTCTTCGACCCGGTCGCCGGCGAGATCCTGCTGGACGGCGTGCCCATCCGCGAGATGCCCCTCGCCGGGCTGCGCGCCGCCATAGGCATGGTCCCACAGGACGCCTTCCTCTTCTCGGACACCATTCGCGAGAACCTCGGCCTCGGTGTGGACGAGGAGGATGAGGCGCAGATGGAGAAGATCCGGCGGGCAGCGGCCATCGCGCAGCTGGACTCCACCGTGAGCGCCTTTCCCCTCGGCTACGAGACCCTGCTCGGCGAGCGCGGCGTGAACCTCTCCGGCGGTCAGAAGCAGCGCGCCACGCTGGCGCGCGCCATCGCCCGCGACCCGCGCGTTCTGGTGCTCGACGACGCGCTGTCGGCGGTGGACACGCATACGGAGGCGGAGATCCTGAGCGGGCTCCGCGAGGTGATGCGGGACCGGACGAGCGTGATCGTGAGCCACCGAGTCACGGCCGTCATGGGAGCGGACCTCATCGTGGTGCTGGAGAACGGCACCATCCGCGAGCAGGGAACGCATGCAGAGCTGCTGCAGAGCGGCGGTTCGTACGCCACCCTGCTCCACCGCCAGCTACTCGCCGACAGGCTTGCGGATGAAGGCGTCCTTGCCCCTGTCGAGGACGAAATCTAGATTGGGAGCCTTGCCGACCTTCCGCACTGTCCAATGATCGAGCTCCGACTACTCCTGAACGGCGACAACGATGCGCCGGACCGGTTGCGGGCAGTCCTTGCCCGCGAGGGCTTTCGGGTGCAGGAAAGTGCCGGGGGGCAGGAAAACTCCGGCGAGCACGGCGCGGAGACGCTCACCGCGGTGGAGTCGAACGGGGAGGACGGCGCGCAGCGGGACGGGACGGCTCGGCGTATCGAAGAGCTCGAGATGTCGCTGCGGGAGCTTCGCAACCTGGATGTCGCGAAGTCGCAGTTCCTGGCCAACGTCTCGCACGAGCTGCGGACGCCGCTGACGGCGATCGTCACGTACGGCGAGGTTCTGCGTGACGGCCTCCTGGGCGAAGTGAACGGCAGGCAGAGCGAGGCGATCCAGTCGGTGATCGGCTCGAGCCGCCAGCTTCTCGGCATGAT
>JAHWJV010000017.1 GCA_019348265.1 Gemmatimonadota bacterium | reverse complement strand
GGCGTAGCCGCTTTGCACTCGTTTACCCCCTCCCGGAGTGTTACAAGTGAGGCCGGTGCCTACCAACCCGCTAGCCTGGACGCGGGGTGTGTTCGGCAGCGGCATCAGTGGAACCACTCCGGCAGGGTGTACGCGAGTGCATCGCGTACACCCTGCCGGAGTGGTTCCACTGATGCCGCTGCCGAACACACCGCGAGCCTTGTCTCGTCAGCCGCGCCGTCACATCTTCCCGCCCGCGGCACGGGGCGCATGCTCCGGCGGTTCCGGGTCGCTCCACGACCTTGCAGGACCGCCCCAATCCGTACGAAAAAGACATGGCCCCACTGACCCACCTGTTGACGAGCAACCGTGCATGGGCCGCGGAGATGACCCGGCTCGACCCGGAGTTCTTCTCGCGGCTGTCCGAGCAACAGGCACCCCAGTATCTCTGGATCGGCTGCTCGGACAGCCGCGTGCCGGCGAACCAGATCGTGGGGCTCCCTCCCGGCGAGATGTTCGTTCACCGCAACGTGGCGAACGTCGTCGTCCACAGCGATCTGAATTGCCTCTCGACGATCCAGTTCGCGGTGGAGGTGCTTCGCGTAGGTCACATCATCGTCACGGGTCACTACGGCTGCGGCGGGGTGCTCGCGGCCTTGCGGGACGAGAAGCACGGGCTGGTCGACAACTGGCTGCGCCACGTGCAGGACGTGCGCTGGAAGTACCAGGCCCAGCTCGATGCCCTCCCGACGGAAGCGGAGCGACA
This sequence comes from Gemmatimonadota bacterium, assembly GCA_019348265.1. Classification (GTDB taxonomy): domain Bacteria; phylum Gemmatimonadota; class Gemmatimonadetes; order Longimicrobiales; family Longimicrobiaceae; genus JAHWJV01. The sequence continues at coordinate 18,006 of JAHWJV010000017.1, read as the reverse complement.
CCACCGGCTCTGTGAGCTGAACGTCGTCGAGCAGGTGGCGAACGTCAGCAACACTACGGTAGTGCGCGACGCCTGGGCGCGCGGTCAGTCGCTGGTGATCCACGGCTGGGTTTACGACCTGCGCGACGGCCTGCTCCGCGACCTAGCCATGAGCGCACCGGCCGGGCCCGCCGGCTAGCCGCCCCCGCGAAGTGGATCCTCCGATGACCGAGCGTGAGATGATGCTGCGGGGCGAGCTATACGTCGCGTCCGACCCGGATCTCACCGCCGCCCGGACGCGGGCGCGCCGCCTCTGTCAGCGGTACAACCTCACCGACCCCGAGGCCGCCGAGGAGCGCGCCGACCTCCTGCAGCAGCTGCTCGGGCGGGTGGGGATCGGCGCCTCCATCGAGCCGCCTTTCTACTGCGACTATGGCTCGCAGATCGATCTCGGCGACCAGGTCTTCGTCAACTTCAACTGCGTCTTCCTGGATCCGGCGGCGATCCGCATCGGGAGCCGGACGATGCTGGCGCCGAACGTACAGCTCCTGAGCGCCGATCATCCTCGCGATCCGCACGAGCGCGTCTCCGGCCGTGAGCTCGCCCGCCCGATCGTCATCGGGGAGCGCGTGTGGCTCGGCGGCGGGAGCATAGTCTGCCCCGGAGTGACCATCGGGAACGACACGACGATCGGTGCCGGGAGCGTCGTCGTCCGTGACATTCCCAGCGGGGTGGTCGCGGTCGGGAACCCTTGCCGGGTCGTACGTTCGCTCTAGCGGCGCCCGCATTCCGCGCGAACACTCCTTTGGACAGAGCTACGGAGCTTCGAATGTCGATCGACACGAAGTTCGACTGGAAGGTCGCCCGGAACCCGCAGTGGCAGATCGCCGAAGAGGCAGGACTCGCGGGCGTAGAACGCCGGCTCTGACCGCGACCCTTCCGCATGCCTCCTGACTCCGATCGGCGCGACCAGCTCGCGGTGGACCGAACTCTGCTCGCCAATGAGCGGACGCTCCTCGCCTACGTCCGCACGGCGCTCGCACTGCTCGGCGCCGGAGTCGGGTTGCTCGAGTTCGTCGATGCGACGGCGGCGTCGTTTGCCGGGTGGACCTGTGCGGTGGCGGGTGCGCTGATGGTCCCCCTCGGGCTCTGGCGCTATCTGACGGTCCGGGCGCGTCTCCGCGACGGGCAGTCCGGCATTCCATAGCCGCCGCAAGCACGCCGCAGTCCCCCTCACCGGAGCCTCAGGTTGCGCTGGTACGCGACTTGGCGGTCAAGCCGCTTCCGGGGCCCAGATCTCCACGTGTAGCGGCGCGGCCTGCGCGTGGGCCAGCGGCACGGCGCGAATGGCAGGCAGCCCGTGCGACTCCAGCATGGTAGAGGACAGGCTCCCGATGCTCGCCCGCCGCAGTGGCCAAGGCTCATGGTGGATCCGCGCTCGCGAGATCGCGCCGCCCTGCGCGGCGTACAGGCAATAGCGCTCGATCAGGAAAAAGTCGAGCGTGCCCGGCTGCGCTTCCGCGATCGGTTCGCCGAGGCTCCAGGCAGCCGCGAAGCTCGCCGCGTCTGCACCCGGATGCGTGCGCTCCGAGTGGAAGCGGATCGTGCTCCCCTCCCCTTCCATGTCCATCCGCGCCTGGTAGTATGGCAGGTGGAATCCGAGCCGAGCGCCCCACACGGCGAGCGGATTCGAGGCGTCCAGCGACAGAAACCACACGCCGGGCACGCCATCCTTGTGCACATAGGTGCGTACGTTCAGCTCCAGGGAGTCGCTGAGGACGGGGATCGGCGGGGCGAAGTTCGGGCGGATGCCGGTCAGGGCGAAGGGTGTGACGCCCACCCAGGCCCTGCCGTCGTAGAGGTCCAGCTCGAGCGCCGACGGTACCAGCGGGCGGATCAGCGTCGCCGGAAACTCCCAATGCAGGAAGAGCAGCCTGGCCCAGTTCTGATGCATGATCGGCTTTCCGGGCGGCCGGGAGCGGATCGAGTTGCGGTCGACCATCGTAGTCCTCGGTTCGAGTCGGCGCGCCGATCCGCAACCGACGCGCCGCGACCGCCGCGAGCTATCCGCTTTCCGGCGCCCTGCGGGATTCTGCTGCGGTGACCGCGGCGCTCCCACCGGCCTACTTTTCCCCGCCCGGCGCGCGCCCTATCATAAGACGGGCGGCGCCTGGCGCCGTCTGCTTCCCCGGGCGGGTGACCCGCACAGCTTCATTCCGCAGCCGACTGATGCACGACGACGAGCGCGCGATACGCGGAGTCATCGATGCCTGGCACCGGGCGAGCGCGGCCGGGGATCTCGCCGCCGTCGTCGAGATGATGACGGACGACGTGGTGTTCCTCGTCCCGGGCCGACCTCCGTTCGGCAAAGAAGCCTTCGTGCAGGCGCAGTCGCAGCTGGCTGCGTACCTGCTCGAGTCCAGCTCGGATGTCCGCGAGGTGCGCGTCGCCGGCGACTGGGCCTACTGTTGGACGAATCTGTCGGTGACGATCACTCCGCCCCATCAAGGGTCCGCCGTCCGGCGGGCCGGGCACACCCTGAGCATTTTTCGGAGGGGGGAAGATGGGCGCTGGCTGCTCGCTCGCGACGCCAACCTGCTGACGGCTGTGAATGAAGACGCATAGCGTTATCCCGGGACCATTGGCGGCGCGGACGTTCCGCCACACCTGCACCCTCGTCGCCGAAGGAGTTCGGGCGTGAACCAGGCCCCCGTCGATCGTCGCCTGCGGATGCAGATCATCTTCGCGTTCATGTTGATCTTCTCCATCCTGCTCTTCTTCGTGCGGCCGGACCCGACACGCGGCCAGGTGATCTTCCGCGTGGCGATGGCGATCATGGGACTGGTCGGGTTCGCAGTGGTATCTGCTCGAAAGCGCTGAAGTCTGCGCACTTCGCCACGACGCTGGACCGCCGGTGGAGGATGCCCGACCGCGGCGCCGACTGGCCCCGTACCTTTCACGAGCTCGAACGACGTTGACGGCCGCCGAATAGCGGCTTTTCAGAATCTACCCGGCCAGGAGTGACACCATGGAACCGCAGGACAACAAGCAGCTCGCGATCCGGAAGGCGATCAGCGCGCACCAGGAAGCGGCGAACGCCCTCGCGGACCTCACCAGCGATGTGTTGAACCCGGGCCCCGACGCGCTCCTCGAGCGGGTGAAGCAAAACCTGACGGACCTGCATGCGATGGCGCAGAGATCCGATCCGGCGGATACGGTCTGACCCCCCTCCCGAAGCGATGAAGGATCCTTGTGCAGCCACGGACCGGGTGAGCGAGGCTCGACGAGTTCGGGATGCATGCGTCGAGGCCGCCATGGCCGCGTACGAGGACGCGGGCATCCGCGGGCTCGGCGCGTCGGCGGCCAAAGGCCGACCGCCCGACTCCATCCCATCCACCGAACGTCCTATGCGAGCCATCTTTCCAGCAGCGCTACTGGTTGGACTCACGGGCACCCTCTTCCTCTCCGCCTGCGAGCGGGAGGGCCAGCAGAACGACGGACCCGCGCAAGCGACGCTCGCCGCAGCGCCGACGCTGGAGCGGCGGCCCTTCGGCACGACCGCGGACGGGCAGCAGGTGGAGCTGTTCACCGTCACTAACGCCACCGGGATGAAGGTGAGCTTCACGAACTACGGCGGAGTCATCACGGCGATCGAGGTTCCCGACCGACGCGGCACCGTGGAGGACGTGACGCTCGGGTTCGACTCTCTCCAGGGCTACCTGGGCGAGCACCCGTACTTCGGCTCGCTGATCGGCCGCTACGGCAACCGAATCGCGCGGGGGCGGTTCACACTCGACGGGAAGGAATACAGGCTTGCGGTCAACAACGGGCCCAACGCGCTGCACGGCGGGCGCCGAGGTTTCAATCGCGTGATCTGGAGCGCCGAACCCTTCCAGAACGATTCGAGCGCGGGCGCGGTGCTCACCTACACCAGCGCGGACGGCGAGGAGGGTTACCCCGGAACGCTCCGCACCAGCGTCACCTACACCCTCACCAACGACAACAGCCTCTCATTCACCTATCGCGCAACCACGGACAAGCCGACCCCGGTGAACCTCACGCAGCACGCCTATTTCAATCTCGCCGGCGACGGAGAGGGCGACATCCTGGCGCACCGGCTACAGCTGAACGCTTCCCGCTTCACGCCCGTCGACTCGACTCTGATCCCCACCGGCGAGCTCGCCAGCGTGAAGAACACGCCCTTCGACTTCACGCAGCCCGTGTCGATCGGCGCACGGATCAACCAGCCGGACCAGCAGCTGAAGTTCGGCGGCGGCTACGACCATACCTGGGTGCTCGCCCGGCAGGGCGAAGGCCTCGTGCCGGCGGCCAGGCTTCACGAGCCCGAGAGCGGCCGGGTGATGGAGATCCTCACCACCGAGCCCGGCATCCAGTTCTACTCGGGCAATTTCCTGGATGGAAGCATCACAGGGAGGGCCGGACACGTCTACCAGCACCGCTACGGCCTGGCGCTCGAGACGCAGCATTTCCCCGATTCGCCCAACAAGCCAGCTTTCCCGTCGACGATTCTTCGACCGGGCGAGGAGTACCGCTCCCAGACGGTCTACCGCTTCTCGGTCGAGGGCGCGGCTCCCCGCTGAGGCGTGACCCGTCCCCCCGCGCCGCAGGGCCTGGCGCGCTCTACCCGAGCCGCCAGGCCTCTCAGGGGCGAACCGGCCCCTGTACGCTGCTCCCAAGAACCTCCGCATGCACCGCCGCTCGCTTAGGCGCTCCCTCTACCGGATCGCGATCATCCTGGCGGCGTTCAGCTTCGCCCGGGCCGTGTGGCGTGTGTTCTTCGAGCACGACCGCAGGCCTGGCCCCCTCTGGCAGCTTCTCTTCCCGCTCCTGATTCTGCGCCTCGCGCTGACACTCTACCGTCGGAGCGGTCGCGCGTGAGCCCGCTCCGGGGCCGGGTTGCTTCACGCGCCCACCCGGCCTAAGGTTCGCCGTCCTGGAAGGAGCGTCCCAAGCAGCTCAGGATAGACGATGGAGATGGCGGCGGAAGCCGGATGGCTGGCCCGAGCTCCGGGCGTGTTGGTCGTCGCGCTGGCGGCCGCGGGATGCGCGAGCGCCGGGTCGCGGAGCGCGCCGCGCCCGGATCTGGTGGCGCACTACGACTTCGAGCATCCCGTGCCCGGTGATCCCACGCGCGAGCAGGATCTGGGCTTCTCGGGAACTCCATTCGAGCTGATCAACGGTGGAGCGGCGATGCGGGTCGAAGACGGCGCTCACCCACGAAGCCGCTACTCGATCCAGACGCGCCAGGTAAACCCCACCGTGGACGGGAACGACGACTGGAAGGGCGGGAATTTTTTGGAGACGGGGGTGACGACGCTGCGGGCCTTCAACCAGGCGCGGGCGATCACCGTAATGGGTTGGGCCAAGCGAACCGGTCCGCCCGGGCTGAACTCCAACACGCCAGCTCCCGACGACGTCTACAACGCCGTTGGCCTCTTCGGCGTGCTCACCGGCACCTCCTCGGGGCACGACGTCCGCGCGCTTCTGGAGGTGATCAGCGTCGCGGACACGATGCGACTGGTCGCGCTCGGCCGACGGCTCGACGGCGGCAGCTCTCAAACCTACGCCGCGCGCGAGCGGTGGGAGGACCTGCTCCCGCTCGGCCAGTGGACCTTTCTGGCCGCTACCTTCGACTTCGACGCGGGGACCATGGCCCTGTACCGGGATGGTCAGCCGCTCCCGGGCTTCTACGTCAACAGGGGCGACCCCTGGGCCGTGGTCGGAGAACCCGAGCCGGACCTCGCCTCTCCCACCGATCCCCGGGGGATGAAGATCGGCGGGAGCTTCCCGCAGAACACCGACGAGAGAAACCCTTTCAACGGCGCGTTCGACGACCTGATGTTCTTCAACCGCGCGCTTTCCGCGGGGGAGGTGCTGGCGGAATACCAGCGCTTCAGGGCCGGCATCGCTCCCTGAAGCGCCGCGGATCAGCGGGTGACCGGCTGCTGGTCGTGCTCGGCGCGCCCGCGGTTCCCGTCCGGCTTGCCCTTCTCGTTGTCCTTCCGATCGCGCTGCTTCGATCCACCGGTCGTGGCACCCACCTCACTGGCGCTCTTTCCCTCGGCGCGCGCTTCGCGCGCCTTCTGCTTTTTCTGGTTCTCGTCCCCTTCCATCTTCTTTCTAACCATCTGACACCTCCCCTGGCTGCTGGAGAATCGCCCTCTCGACCGCGAGCGTGAAGCTGGAGCCGCTCGCAATCCGCATTCCGGCGTGGCGGGCCGGCGCAACAAAATGCGCGCCGTCCTCGTAGTGTCCGTTGCACCGGTGGAACCCGGTCGCCGACACCATTCCAGAGGAGGCAACACATGAGGGATCCTGGGACCGCCGCGTTCCTGAGCCTGTTCGTCCCGGGCGTGGGGCAGATCTACAACGGGAAATTCTTCCGCGGGCTCTTCTGGCTGATCATCACGCCGGGCTTCTGGATCGGCACGGGCGGCACTCTCGGGTGGATCTGCCACATCGCGGCCGCGTACACGGCGTATCGCTACGCCCAGCGGCATCCTTATCGATAGCCGCGAGATCCGCCGCGGCGCGATTGCCGCGAATCGTGAAACCGGCGCGCCTTCTCCGTCGTAGTGACCCCCGTAGTTCACTTCGACTCAACCTCAGGAGCTTTCGAATGCTCAGGTACATCATCTCTCTCTTCACGGCGCCGCTGGAGGCGGGCCGCGCCCAGGGCGTGCAGGACCTTGCGGGCTGGCGTAATGCCGCCAGGGGCCGAGGTCCCGAATCGACCCAACGTTCGGGCACCGCTGGTGGTATTTAGTTTTCGAGCGTCTGACTCCAACGGCGGCGCATGTCCAAGAATGCCGACCTTACCCCTGCTTCTCCGGCAGGCACGGCTGCGGGCTCCCGTCGAAGACGTCTCATTGAGAAGTCCTTGCATACCGGCGCGGGGTCGACCTACGGGTTCGGCCCCGCCGCTGTCTCATGTGGTTTTCCCACGCTGCGCCCGCCGCGTGCGCGCCTGGCGCGCTTAGCTCCTGGCGTTTATGCTGCGCAGGCGGCGGCGATCGGCTGGGCGCCTTGATCCACCGTGTGCTGTCGCTTCCACGAGCGGGGTGCTGACGGGCCGCGCTCCCCCACCCCACGTTGACCTCCGGGGTAACATCGTGAGCGAGCGGCCATTCCGGGGCATCTACACCGTCATCCACCGGGTGCCGGATGTCCCCACGGCCCGGCCTGGTACGCGGGTGCGTTCGGGGTCGAGCCGTACTTCGACGAGCCGTTCTACGTCGGGTTCGACATTGCCGGGTACGAGCTGGGGCTGCAGCCGGGTGAAGCATCCGGCGCGTCCGCGGGGGCGGTGGTCGCTTACTGGGGTGTAGCGGACGTCGAACGGGCGGTACGCGATCTGGTCGGGCGTGGGGCGGTGGTCCACGCCGATGTGCAGGACGTCGGCGAATGGATCAGGGTAGCCACCTTGCTGGACCCGTTCGGCAACCCGATCGGGATCATCGAGAACCCGCACTTCGGAGCCGGTCATCCGTAGCGAGGGAACTCGGGTGATGATCCCCTCGCCCAGCCCGGAGGACCGCGACGCGGTCATCGCTCTGGCGCTCGCCAGCCGACGCTTCCACGCCGGGCGCGGGCGAGCAGCATCGACCGGCCTGAACATCACCGTCCCACCGCACCGTGCGGAGCGTACCGGCGCGGCGTCGTCGACCGGCTGAAACGAGGAATCGACATGCAGCGGACGATCTCGAGAGCTTTACTCGCGGCGATCACCGTCGCCGGAGCGGCCTGCGGCGGCGAAGATGGAGACACGACCAGCGCGCCGAGCACCCCCTACCCGCTGGTGGACCTGGTGAGCACCCGCCACGACGATGCGGTCATCGGCCAAGCCGGATGGGCGCACGGGCAGAGCGCGACGGGCGACTTCGACGGAGACGGAACCCCGGAGCGCGCCGTCATCATCGCCAACGCGGAAGACTACCGCGGCAGGGTCCTCTGGAACGATGGTCAGATCTGGCAGGTCTACATCGAGGAGCCGGACGGCACACGCACCTACGTGTACAAGCAATTTCTGCAGCTCGGGAGCGTGCTCGCCAGGGTCTCGCGCGCGGAAGCGACGGACCGGCCGGCGGCGGGGAATCCCGCGCCCTCCAGGATCCTGCTGCTGGAGCAGGTGCCGCAGCGGTTCAGCGCATATGAGGTCCATTACACGGGGCCCGGGAATGCCCAGGTGGTGTCGTTGCTGCAGCGGGACTACGACCTGCGGAGCCTCTTTCAGGGCACGCCGGATCCCTGAGGCGCGCAACTTCCACTCATCCGAGATGCACGAATGACCTGCTGGGAGTACCAGATCGTGAAGTTCGACGTCGTCGGCTGCGGCCCGGAGATGCTGGGCGGGGCCCCCGATGCGCTCGACGGCGGGCGTTGGGAGCTGTCGTCCGCCTTGGAGGCCGATCGCGGCCACGGCCGAACGGCCGAGATCGCGGCCTTCCTCAAACGTCCCCGCTGACGCATGCCTCGCGATCCGCGCATGAGGAAGGCCCGCTACGTAGCGGCGGTGCTCGCCGCCTGCTTCGTCGGTGTCCTCGTATACACGACGATGGCTTCGGCGCCGCGCGCGCCGAGCGAGCAGAGCGGCGCGCGGGCGGAGCGTGCCTGCGAGCAGGCGGTTCGCGACAGCGTCGCGGCCGCGCGTTTTCCGATCGCGGCCAACGCGGCGGATCTCGGCGGCGGGCGTTATCGCCTCGATGGGGTCGTGGACGCGGGAGCCTCGGACCAGACGGTGCGCCAGAACTACGAGTGCTTGATCCGGCGAGACGCAGCGGGGGCATACGTCGCGGACTCGGTTCGGGTCTGGCAGTCGCACTGACGTAGACCTAACGGCCTGGAGCCCGGATGAAAGCTCGAGCCGGGCTACCGCCACCGCCAACGCCCATGAATGCTCCGGATGTCGCTCCGATCACCGCCGGCCTCGCCTACCGCGTCACCATCATCGGCCCGCAGCAGGCCGAAGCCTACGAGAACGTGCACGCCATCCTCGACGGCGAGCGCGGCGTAGTGCACGTGTTCGATCGCGACGCGCGGCTCCATTATCTCACCATCCCGCTCGCCGCGGCGCTGATCGAGTGGAAGGAGCCATCGCCATTGAACCCGCGCCCGAGGCTTCCGCCCTTCGGGCCTGGAGCGTTCGAGCATTTCGGGGAGCACATGCAGCGCATGGCTCAGGAGATGAGCGAGGGTTTCGGACCCGGCTGAGGCGCACGCGCAACCGATCCCCTTGCCGGGTCGTCGCCACGCCAGGCATACTCCGCTGTTCACACTCGCGAAAGCCGGCGGAGATGACAGTCAAACCACGATTTCTGGCCCTGGTCGCCATACTCGCCACCGCGTGCGCTCCCCGATCAGCGGCGACGCTTCGCCCGGACCTGACCGGCCCCGCCGCGCTCGCGGCCTGGACGCTGGACGGGTCCGGTAGCTGGGAAGCGCGGGATGGGATGCTCGTCCTTGCGAAAGCCGGGACGCCGACGGGGTCCATCCGGCGCCCTTCGGCGCTGGCGATCCTGCCAATGGAGCCGCTGACGCGAGCCACGATACGCGCGCAGATCCGCTCCACCGCGGCGCCGACGGTTCTGCAGCGGGACCTGGAGGTGATCTTCGGATACGAGTCCCCCACCCGCTTCTACTACGTCCACCTGTCCGGTATCACGGACGCGGCCCACAACGGGATCTTCCTCGTCGCGGATGCGGACCGCCGCCGGATCGACGACGGAAAGGCCCCGCCCCAGCTGCGCGACGTCGCCTGGCACGGCGTGCGTGTCGAGCGTGATGGCACGAGCGGGGTCATCGAGGTGTACGTCGACGACGCCGCCACCCCGGCGCTCCGCGCGGTCGATACGACCATCCGTTCGGGCCGCGTGGGGATCGGCTCTTTCGACGACACGGGCGAGTTTCGCGACATCTCGGTCACGGGCTCTGTCCGCTAGACAGCGAACGTTCGCGCCGCGGCCGTACCGATGGGCGCTTTCCCTTTTGATGATCCCGTGGAGGTTCCGGTGCCCCTCCGACAGAGCTGGTTGAAGCGAAGCACCGCCGGAGCGGCGGCGTGCGTGGCACTGACCGCAACGGTGGCCATGCGCGGCGCCCCAGCCGCAGACCAGGCGGGCGTGGCCAACTTCGTCGAGCCCGACTTCCCCTTCATCGTCTCCACGCTGGACGCGAGGCAGCTAGGGCCGGCGTTCTCGCCCAACAACGTCGCCATTCGCGGAGTGATCCTCCCGCTGGGAAATGGCGCCTACGCCGCGTTCGACCCCGACCTGCTGCGCATGGCCGTCGGCTGGCAGAGCGATTCGCTCGAGATGACGACGATGGCGCAGGTCTCCTACAAGGAGCCCACCAACAAGAACAACCAGATCCCAAAGGTGCGCGGGACGCCCATGTTCACCACCGGTCTCTATGCGGGCTGGTCCGCGGCCGCTCCCGACTTCCGCGACCCGCGGCCCGTGGGCCCGCACCCGGAGGATGCCGGCCGTGGACCGATCCCGCCCGAGCTCGGCCGCTGGTCCGGAGTCTACGTCGTCGGTGACAGGGCGGTGCTCTCGTACGAGGTGGGTGGCACCCAGATCTTCGAGCAGCCTGGCAGCATAAAGGTGAATGAGGAAGTCGGGATCGTGCGCGCCTTCCGGACCGGCCCGGTAACCCGCCCGCTGACGTTGGTAGCGGCCGAGGTTGGTGCGGCGCGGAGCTGGTCCGTGCAGGGTACGACCGCGGTCTTCCAGCAGGGTCCGGCCGGCGACACCCTCACCGCGGTGGCGCTGGTGGGCGCACCCCGCGGCTCGCGGCTCCAGGTACTCGAAAACCGCTACGTCACGGTGGAGCTTCCGTCCCGCGCGGCTTCGACGCCGTTTCGGGTAGTCACCTGGCGCGGCGCCGCGGCCGGCCGCCCCGCGTTCGACCGCATGCTCCGGGGTGGTACACGGTTCGTCGCGTTCGAGCGTGGCGGACCCGCCCACTGGCCCGAGACGGTGACCACGCGTGGTCTGATCTCACCGGACACCGCCGCGTACGTGGTCGACCGGATCGCCATCCCGCTGTCGAACCCGTGGCGGCGGAACGTACGCGTTTCGGACGTGGACTTCTTCGGCGACGGCCGCGCGGCGGTGGTGACCTTCGATGGAGACGTGTGGATCGTCCGCGGGATCGACCAGTCGCTGGAGCGCGTGGTGTGGAAGCGCTTCTCGTCCGGGCTGTTCGAGCCGATGAGCATCCAGGTAGTCGACGACCAGATCTACGTCTATGGTCGGGACGGCGTGGTGCGGCTCCGCGATCTGAACGGGGACGAGGAGGCGGACTTCTACGAGAACTTCAGCAATCTCGTCCACACCTCGATCGAGTCGCGCGAGTTCCCGCTGAGCATGGACGAGCGCCCGGGCGGCGGCTTCTACCTGTCCAAGGGCGGCGCGCTCAACAACGGGCCGGTGACTGCTCCGGCGATCGCACCGGGCTTCCGCGCCGGCTCGCGGCACTCCGGGAGCATCCTGGAGGTGTCCGCGGACGGACGGAGCTTGAGCGTCTTCGCCACGGGGCTGAGGGAGCCGTTCATCGGCGCGCACCCGACGCGGGGGCTGGTCACCTCGTCCGACCAGCAGGGCAACTTCGTCCCCTCCACCCCGCTGTACCTGGTGGAGAGGGGTGGCTATTACGGCGTAGCGCCGACGGCGCATCGCACCCCGATCCCGGAGGAGGGCGCGCCCCTCGTATGGCTGCCGCACGCGGTCGACCGGTCGGGGGCCGGGCAGGCGTGGGTCACGGGCGACCGGATGGGCTTCGGCGGGGACGCGCTGGTCCACTTCTCCTACGGCCGCCCCGGCGCTTTCCGGGTGTACGCCGACAGCACGGCCGGCCGCGTCCAGGGCGCCGTCGTCTCGCTGCTTCGGGGCACCCAGGCTCCCATCCTCAAGGGTCAGTACAACCCGCTGGATGGGCACCTCTATCTCACGGGATTCCGCATCTGGGATTCGAACGCGACGGAGGTGACCGCGATCGACCGGCTCCGGTACACCGGGCGCCCGAGCACCATTCCACTGGCCGTGCAGGGCGGCGCCCAGGGGATCCTGCTGCGCTTCGCCACTGCGCTGGACCCGGTCGCAAGCGACCCGGCGCGCTTCCAGTTGCAGCGGTGGAACTACCGCCGGAGCTCCGCCTACGGGTCGGGCAACTTCCGCGTCGACGGCTCGCCGGGACGCGACACGCTCACGATCGCCGCCGCGCACCTTTCGCCGGATCGCAGGTCTCTGCTGCTCCTCGTCCCGGACGTACGCGAGGTCATGCAGATGCAGCTCTCCTACGACGTGCGGCTTGCCGATCAGCGGCCGGTCACGGACACGCTGTACATGACGCTGCATCGCGTCGCGGAGATGGATCTCACCGCCGCGGGGTTCGGCGGGCTGGACTGGCGCAGGAGCATCGCGGACGGTGCCCGTACCCGCCGCACGGCGGTGGCGATCGCCGCATCCGCGGCCGCCGGAGCCGCCGTCTACCAGCGCGCCGGTTGCGCGGGCTGTCACAGCATCGACGGGACGACGGAGGGTAAGATGGGCCCCACCTTCCGAGGGCTCTTCGGGTCGCGGCGAACCTTCACCGACGGCTCCAGCCGGATCGCAGACGCTGCCTATCTCCGGCAGTCGATCCACCAGCCGGGCAGCCAGATCGTGGCTGGTTACGCGGAGGGAATGCCCTCGTACACCGGGATTCTCAACGACACCGAGACCGAGTCGCTGGTGCTCTACCTTGCGAGTCTTCGTGGCGCCAACGCTCCCTGAGGGGCAGATTACCATGATTCTCGGTCTCGAGATCGGCGGTCGGGTGCTCATGATGTCGGAGGGCGTGACGGCGCCTCGCATGGAGGCGGTGCTCGCGTGAAGCACTGGCGCGAGGCCGCGCTGGTCCTGGACCGGCTGGCGGAGCTGCAAGCGGCCGGCACCCGCGCGGCGATCGCGACGCTGGTGCGCGTGCACGGTTCCGCCTACCGCCGGGCGGGCGCGAAGCTGCTCATCGCGGAGGACGGCAGCACCGTCGGGAACGTGAGCGGCGGCTGCCTGGAGCAGGAGGTCCGCGGCGTGGGGCTCCGCGTGCTGCGTACCGGTCGCTCCGAGCTGCATGGCTACTGCTCCGGCCCCGACGAGATCGGCTCGTGGAATCTGGGGCTCGGCTGCGACGGCCGGATCGAGGTGCTGGTCACACCCGCCGTGGAGACTCGCTCCCGCCAGCGAGAGCTTCTCGACGGGGAAGAGCCCTTCGCGGTGTGCAGGCTCGTGACGCTCGGAACGGAGGGTGGCGACGCTCAGCTGCTCGTCAGTGCCGACGAGAGCGAGGGAGCACTGGATACGCCGGTGTTCGACGCTGCCGTGGTCCGGCATGCGCGCGAGCTGCTCGGCGGCACGGCGTCGGCGATCCATCAGATCGCCGGGCGCGACGTGTTCGTCGAGCTCTTCTTCCCGCCGCCGGAGCTGGTGGTGATCGGCGCGGCGGACGATGCGCCCCCGATCGCGCGGTATGCGCTGGAAGCGGGGTTCCGGGTGGTGGTCGTCGATTGGCGTCCAGGGATGCTGGAGCCGGGACGGTTCGGGGCGGACGTCCGGCTCGTGGAGAGCGACGCGCCGCGACTCGCGGAGCGGCTTACCCTTCGTTCCCGCTCACACGTCGTGCTGGCGACACACAACTACGCGGTCGACGAGTGGTATCTGCGGCCGCTGCTGCAATCCCCCGCCCCATACATCGGGATTCTCGGGCCGCGTGCGCGTACGGAGCGGCTCCTGGGCTCGCTGGGGGAGGAGCACACCTTCGACGAGTCGCGCATCCACGGCCCTGTCGGCCTGGACCTCGGCGGTGAGGGCGCGGAGCAGGTGGCGCTTGCGATCGTTGCCGAGATACTGGCGGTACATGCCGGGCGGCGGGGCATGTCGCTACGCGACCGGGTGCGCCAGCCGTCGCTTGCCTTCGAGTAGTTGCGAACCGCCGCCATCGTTCTCGCCGCCGGCGTCTCCCGCCGGATGGGGACGAACAAGCTGCTGCTGGAGATCGACGGTGAGCCGCTCGTCCGCCGCGCTGCGCGCAGAGCGCTCGAGGCCGGGCTCTCACCCGTGGTCGTCGTGCTGGGCGACGAGCCGGAGCGCGTTCGCGCCGCGATGGCCGACCTCCCCTGCGTCTTCGCGGCGAATCCACACCCCGGCGGGCCCACCAGCGACTCTCTGCATCGCGGGATCGGCGTCCTTCCCGAGGAGGTCGAGGCCGCAGTCGTGGTGCTCGCGGACATGGTGGAGGTGACCGTGGAGATGTTGAGAGGCGTGACGGAAGCCGCGGCCGGCGCTGAAGCGCTGGTGGCGGCTTCGCGCTATGGAGACGTCGTGGCGCCGCCGGTCCGCTTCCACCGCGCGCTCTTCCCCGAGGTGCTGGCGTTCAACGGGGACGGCTGCGTCAGGGCGATCGTCCGGCGCCATGCGGCGGAGACGCTGCTCCTCAGCTGGCCGGAGAGCGCGCTGACGGATGTGGACACGGCGGAAGACTGGGCTAGGTACCGGTCGCGCGTCGAGGGCGCGGGCGACGGGTGAGATTCTTGCCTCCGGACCTGGCGACGCCGGTCGAACGCCCGCGAGGTGAGAGCATGCAGATCGTCCTGATCATCAACGGCAGCAAGCCCGGACATTATGAAGAGCTTCGGAAGCAGGTGGAGCGGCTGCGCGAGCTCGGCCATCACGTGAAGGCCTCGGTCACCTTCGAGCCGGGCGACGCGCGGCGCATGGCCCGGGAGGGTGTGGTCTCCGGTGCCGAGCTGGTGCTGGTGGCGGGCGGCGACGGGACGCTGAACGAGGTGGCGAACGGGGTGAACGACTGCCTGGGCGGAAGCGCCGAAGCCGCCCCCCGGATGGGCATCATCCCCGTGGGCACGGCCAACGACCTGGCCAACGCCCTCGGCCTGCCGACTCCGGTCGAGGAGGCGGTGAACATCGCCCTGCGCGGAGCGCCCCGCGGACTGAACATCGCCACCGTGAACCAGCGCTGCTTCCTGAACGTCTCGACCGGGGGCTTCGGCGCGCAGGCCACCCGCGACGCCGCGACCGAGGGGAAGCGGCTCTTCGGAGCTCTCGCCTATGCGCTGAACGCGGCGAGACAGCTCGTCGGACTCGAGCATCATACCGGCAGCTTTACCTGCGCCGAAGGCCCGATCTACGACGGTCCGTTCGTGCTCTTCGCCGTCGGGAATACCGAGCGGACGGGTGGCGGGAACCTCATCACGCCACGCGCGAACCCCTCGGACCACCTCCTGGACCTCTGCGTGGTGAAGGACGTATCCCGCCTGGAGCTCACGCGGCTCCTCCCCGCCCTCCGCAGCGGCCAGCACCTGGACGACCCCGCTGTCGTATACATGCAGTCGCCGGCTTTCTCGGTGGAAGCACCCCTCGACCTCGCCGTCAACGTGGACGGGGAGCCGCTGCTGCATTCCGGAAGGTTGTGCTACGGGGTCAGCCCGTACCGGCTGCCCGTGCTGACTCCCCTGCGCGCGGCAGAAACACACACCTGAAGGGGGTCGGATTCCAGCCGACACTCAGCCGATCTTCGCACGCTCGATACGGCACCGACCGCCGAAACCAGACCGGCTCAGGCGGCGATCGTGACGAGCGAGCGGATGCGGGACACGACCTCGGCCGGGGTGCAGGGCTTGGAGAGCAGGTCGTCACAGAGCGCCTGCATGCGCTCGCGGTCACGAGTCGAGCCGCTGCCGGTGATCGCCAGAATGCGTATGCCCGCGGTAAGGGCGCACCGGCGCAGCGATTCAGCGGTCTCCACGCCATCGAGCACCGGCATCGCGATGTCCATCAGGACCGCGTCGGGGCAGTGGCGGTGGACGTGGAGGATCGCCTCACCGCCGTGCGCCGCCTGGATCACCTCGAATCCGCAATCGGTGAGAAGCTCCGCGTACGCTTCGCGGGTGGGCCCGTGGTCGTCTACGATGAGAACCGTCTTTCCGTTCATGCTCGACCCTCTCTGGAGGCACAAACCCGCGGCACCGGGCGCTCATCGCAACGCCGTGTGCATCAATGGGTTAGATGATACCGGAAGAGGGATGGGCGTGGTATCGGGGGAAAGCACGGCGGGTGTAAGGGAGTTCCCCGACGCGCTGACCCGGCCGTGCGGCGGTCTCAGGAGGCGAGCGGGAGGGTGAAGTAGAAGGTCGTTCCTTCGCCCACCTGGCTTTCCGCCCAGATGCGGCCACCGTGGGCTTCGACGATGCCCTGACAGATGGTCAGCCCGAGCCCGGCGCCGTGGCGGCCCGCCGGGCTCGCCTGCCAGAACTGCTCGAAGATGTGCGGTAGGTCCTCGGCGGCGATTCCCGCGCCCGTATCCGCGACGCGGAAGCACGCCTCGCCCTCGGCTACGTCGAATCCTACCTCGATGCGCCCGCCGCTCGGGGTGAACTTGGCGGCGTTCCCGACCAGGTTGGAGAGGAGCTGGACGATGCGGTCGTAGTCCGCCCGCACCGTGGGCGATCCGGGCGCTGCCCGGCAGTGGAACTCGAGCCCCGCGGCCTCCGCGAGGGGCCGCAGCCCCTCGCACGCCGACTGGAGCAGCAGCCCGGAGTCGTGATGTATCAGCTCGACCGAGAGGCGTCCGGAGCCGATCGTCGCGACGTCGAGCAGGTCGCCGAGGAGGTGGTCCATCTGCTGAGCGGCTCGGCGGATGATCTCAGCCGATTTGCGGATGGGCTCACCCCCGGGACCGTCGGACAGCGTCTCCAGAAGCATCCCGGAGGCGAGGGAGACGGTGTGGACGGGGTTGCGCAGGTCATGCGATACGATGCCGAGCATCTCGTCCCGCATGCGAACGGCCCGGTGGAGCGCCTTCTCGACACGCATCCGCTCCGCGATATCCATCCGCAGCTCGATCTCCGTGCTCACCGCGGCCGCGAGGTCCTTCAGGTTGGAGACCTGGTCGTCGGTCCAGTGGCGGACCTTGAAGTCCATCACACACAGGGTCCCCAGCGCGTGGCCGTCCGAGGTGAGCAGCGGAATCCCCGCGTACGCCGTCACCCCGAAGGCCGTGATCGCCGGGTTGTCGCCTACGATCGGATGGCCACGCACGTCCGGAACGATGAGCGGCTTGCCGAGCACGACCGTGTGCTTACAGAAGGAGTACTCCAGCGGCGTCTGGCGGGTGGTGGCGAGCGGCTCCGGAAGGCCGGTACAGCTCATGTAGAACTGCCGCTCGTCGTCTACCAGGGTAACGGTGGAGAGCGGTGCCTCGAGCAGCTTGGTGGCCAGCCGCGTGAGGCGGTCGAATCCTTCCTCCCGGGGAGCATCCAGGAGCGAAGTGGCCCGTAACCGCTCGAGTCGATCGGCGTTGCTCAGCACCTCGTGCTCGTGCGAGCGTTCCGCGTCAGCCAGGGTTTCGTTTCGCATGGCGGGGTTATGCTGCAGAAAGTCAGCCAGCGTCGGCCGGACGGGACGAGAAAACGAATTGGTGGACTACTGAGCCCGCAGCGCGGCCACGGACGCTTCAGCTGCCAGCCGGGCGAGTGAACTCGCGGCTCGCGGCAACCACGGCACAAAGTCCCCCTGCGGGGACTCGCGGCCTCGGCTGTGTGCCGCGGGACGAGTTTGCGCGGGGGGACTTCGTGTGGTCCCAGCGGTGAATCGGATGCGGCGGACATGGGCCGGTGCACGCCGAGGACACGGGCAGCCACGTGGGACTGCCCCTACCTTGGGACCGGTGCGAAACACAAGGTCCGAGGCAGCGAGAGGGTGGCGTTATTCCGCGCGATCCTTGAGCCCGCGCTGGATCTCGCGCTGCGAATCGCGCTCCTTGATGGACTCGCGCTTGTCGTGGAGCTGCTTGCCGCGCACGAGGGCCAGATTCACCTTGGCGCGCCCGCCGCTGAAGTGCACGTCCAGGGGCACGAGCGTGAGCCCCTTCTCCTGCACCGAGCCGATCATGCGCCGGATCTCGTTGCGGTGCAGCAGGAGCTTGCGGGGGCGCAGGGGATCGTGGTTGAAGCGG
>JAHWJV010000179.1 GCA_019348265.1 Gemmatimonadota bacterium | reverse complement strand
TGAAGGCGACCGTGGACCGGGCACTTCGCGCGGAGACGCTGACGCTGGAAGCGCCGCGGTGGGCGGCGTCGGCGCCCTTGCGACCGGGGTTCGGGTGGATCACGCGCGAGCTCGCGGGCGACGAGATCGCGCTGCTGGTCGCGGCGCCCCACTCGGACGGGGGCAGCTGGAACATCGTCACGATCCTCTCCAGGTCCACCGCGATCTCGCCCGCGGGGCGGATGCTCAGGTGGTGGAAGCGCGGCAGTCGCCTCGTGGCCAACCGCATCAGGTACCGCAGCGCAGCTCCCGTGCGCGAGCGCGCGACGCGGGTGCCTGCCCTGGGTGATACCTCGCCTCGCCCCTTCCGGCGGCGCGGGCACGGGCGAGGTCGCGCTCGCCCTCGATCAGGTCGCGAGCGCAGTCGGCGGCGTGCGTCCCGCGACGGTGCTCCTGGCAGCGGGGGTGGCCCGGCCGGGCGCTATCGCCGCGGGACTCGCGCCGCGGGCCGTGCTGGACGGAGTCCTCTCGGCCGGAACGTTAACGACCACCGGGCTCCGGCCCGGGGACGCGGTCGAGCCGGGGGCCCGAGCTGTCGGGGCGACGGTTACGGTAGATGGTGCCGGCGCGTTCGCCGCCGGCGGCTGCGCCGACCCGCCGCCGCGTGAGCCCTGGGCGGCCGCGAGGTTCGCGATCGTGAGGTTGCGAACCCGGAGAGCGCTGGGCGGCGCGGGGGCCGCATCCTCCGCCATCGCAAACTGGCCGGCAGGGATCTGCGCGCAGTGGCGCCCCAGGCTCAGAGAGCGCGGGAGCGAATCGGTCCTGTACTCGAGAAGGACGTTGTAGCTGACCTCGATCGGAAACCGATTACCGTTCCTGATCATGATGCGAGCGACGGGCGCGTTCTCGGTCGTCGCCGCGCGCCCGTAAAAGGTAACCCCGTTCTGCTGGAACAGGACGGAGTACCCCTCGATCGACCCGCCGCGGGGGCTGACGGAAACGGCGGCGTCGTCGCAGCCTACCTGCGCGGCTCCAGTGCCACCGCCGCGTAGCAGAGCGGCCAAGATCGCGATCGCAGCGGAGGAACGGCGCATGGTCTTTTCTCGAGTGTGTCGGGGGAGGATCTGTACGGTATGCCCACCCCCGGCGCTCGGCAAGCCTGCCGGTCGGGAGCTGCGATCCGGGAAGAGCGAGGTACCCGTACGGGAACAACGCTTGCAGGTGGTCGTGACGATCGGGGCCCTCTGGCCGGGGCGCGTGTGTGGTTACGGCGGCGGCGCCCGGCTCGCGATTCGCGTTACGCCACACAATTCTCGTTTTGAGGCAGTCACCGGCGCCTACCACGGACGGGGGCGAAGCTCGAGCGACGCGAACGCGCCGGCGCGCAATGAGAGGCAAGTCCAGACAGGACAGCTGCTTGCGTGGACTTGACAACGGCCGCGCGGTGAAGTCAAGGTATCTTGGAATGCGGTTTGCTCTCCTGAGAGACGTGCGGGCGATGCGGTGAGGTCCTGTCAACTCGAAAAATTTGCACTGGGAGGAATTATGGTCACGCTGCTGAAGAGCCTCTGGAAAGATGAGTCAGGGCAGGCGACGGTGGAGTATGCGTTGGTGATCGGATTGGCCGCCGTCGGGGTTTCGGCCGCCATCATCCTGTTCAGGGGGCAGGTCGCGGCGCTTTGGGCTACGCTGGGCGCTAAGATCACGGCGCAGGGCGCGGACTTCTAGCAGCAGAGACCGGCATTGCGGAGCGTAACCCGCTCCGGCGCTGAGCTCGGCACGCGAGGCGGGGTGGCGATTGACGGAGGATCAGGGCCGGGGCGATGCGGGATTTCGACCCGGCCCTGCTCGTTCTCTGCGCGGGCGGGCGCAGTCTGACGGAGCGGAGTGGACATTCAGCTCTGGAGGCTCGTCGTCCTGTTCGGGCTGTCGGCCGCGGCCGCGGCGTACGACATCGCCTTCCGGCGGATCCCGAACTGGCTCACCAGCGCGGGCCTGCTTCTCGGCCTCGGTCTCGCGGCGCTCGTCGGTGCGTCCGAAGCGGCACACCGCCTCCTTGCGGCCCTCCTGGTTCTCTCCATAGGGCTCCTGCTCCATAGACGGCGGATCCTTGGTGGCGGCGACGTGAAGCTGCTGGTAGCTGTCGCGGCCATCGTGGGGGTCGAGCTGCTGCCGCGAGTATTTGTTTTCGCCGCTCTCGCGGGCGCCGGAATCGCGTTCGCGGAGGCTTACCGCAGGGGGCTCCTCCTCCCGCTGATGCTGGATGCGCGCGACGCCGCCGTCTACTATGCGACGTTCGGGCGACGTGGCCAGCGGCCGCCCCGTACGCGGGAGCAGTTCACCGTGCCGTACGCCGTGGCGATTGGAATTGGCGCGCTCGCCGCCTGGCTCCTGTAAAATCCGGCAGAACGACCTTCGAAGCAGTCGCCACACCTCACCTACGGAATTGCCCCGGCTATGAGGAGTCGATCGATCCTGATCCTGTCGCTCGCCGCGATCTGCGGGCTGCTCGCAGCGCTGATGGCCAAGCGGTACCTGCAAACGCAGATCGCAATGGTCCCCTCCGCTCAGTCGGCGACGTCACTCGTCGCGGTAGCCGCCCGCGATCTTCCTGGCGGATCGGTGCTGAAAGCGGAGGACGTGAAGCTGGTCGCATGGCCTGTGTCAGCCCGGCCGGCGGAGTACCTGGCGAGCGTTGAACCGCTGGTCGGGCAGGGTCTGCTCTTCCCGGTCAAGGCCAACGAGCCTCTGCTGCGCAGCAAGATGTCCGGGGAACAGGGCGGCCTGGCGGCGGTGATCCCGCAGGGGATGCGGGCGGTGAGCGTGAAGGTGGACGAGGTGATCGCGGTAGCAGGGTTCGTTGTACCCGGGACTCGCGTGGACGTCCTCGTGACCATGCCGCCGAGCTCGGGGCAGCCAGGGACATCGCGCGTGGTGCTGCAGAGTATCCGGGTCCTGGCATCCGGGCAGTCCTTCGAGGAGAGCAGCGAAGGGGAGCCGAAGGATGCATCGGTGATCACGCTCCTGGTCACGCCGGACGAGGCAGAGGTTCTCTTGCTGGCGTCGAACGAGGGCCGCATTCAGCTCGCGCTGCGGAACTCGCTGGACGAGGCGGTGGCGATTACCCGCGGATCGGTCGCGACGCAGAACATTCGGTCGAGCGGGGTGCCCGCCCCCCGTGCAGCGCAAACGACAACGCGGGCGACATCGCCCCGCGCAACCACCCCTCGCATCAATGGGAGCGCAGTTGAGATCTACAACGGCAGCGCGCGCACCGTCGCGAACTTCTAGAGCCGGGGCGCGGGTCGGTCGCCCGTGGCGGCTGCCTCTCGCCCTCGTCCCCCTTCTTCTGGTCGCCGCCGTCTCGCACGCGGGCGCTCAGCGGGTGATCAGCGCCTCGGAGGGTGCGATCGTCGTGGTGAAGGGCCAAACGGCGCTGGTGGTGCAGACGGTGCCGCTACAGCGTCTCTCCATCGCGGACCCGGAAATCGCCGAGGTCTTTGCAGTGTCACCGCGCGAAGTAATGGTGAACGGCAAGGAGCTCGGCTCCACCAGCCTTCTGCTCTGGGACTCGAGTGGCGGGCGCCGGTTGTACACGGTCGAGGTCATGCCGGATACCGCCTCTTTGCGCTCCACGATCCGGCAGCTCTACCCGAACGAGCCGGTCTCGGTGCTGACGAACGGGGCGAGCGTCGTCGTCACGGGAACGGTGACCAGCGCCCTGGTCGGCCAGCGCATCGTGCAGGTGGCGGAGGCGGCGGGTTTCAAGGTTATTAACAACCTGCAGGCACCGGCGCTGCCGCAGGTGATGCTCCAGGTCCGCTTTGCGGAGGTGAGCCGGTCCGCGATGCAGGAGCTTGGGACGCAGCTCTCCGCCGTGTCCTTTCAGGACGCCGAGACGGGCACGGAGACGCGGGGGGCCGAGTCCGATTCAGAGGGGCTCCTTCGCCTGTCGCTGCTCTCGCCCAACCTCGAGCTGACGGCAGTGATCAACGCGCTGAAGTCGCGCGGCCTTTTCCGCAGCCTCGCGGAGCCGAACCTGCTCGCCCGCGACGGCGAGGAGGCCTCGTTCCTCGCGGGTGGCGAGTTCCCCTTCCCCGTCTCACAGGGCGGCGGAGCGCTCAACACCATTACGGTCGTCTGGAAGGAATTCGGCATCCGGCTGCGGTTCCGCCCAACGGTCCTTCCGAGCGGAGTGATCCGGCTGCACATCGCGCCGGAAGTCTCGTCCCTCGATTTCTCGGGAAGCCTGCGGGTCGGCGGGTTCCAGATCCCGTCGCTGATCACACGTCGTGCGGAGACGGATGTGGAGCTGATGCCTGGGCAGTACCTGGCGATCGCCGGGCTGATGGACAACACGATGGAGCGGAACGCGACCCGGATTCCCTTCCTCGGTGACATCCCGGTTCTCGGCGAGCTCTTCAAGTCCCGTAACGTCCGTGAATCGCGGACGGAGCTGCTGGTGATCGTATCGCCAACGCTGGTCTCCCCGTCAGCCCAGCCGATCCCGGTTCCAGGCGGAGAGCCGGGCGGCTGGCAGTGGAGCCGGGACATGAAGGCTTCCGCTAAGTGATGGCGCGCACACGGAATTGCGAACGCGCCAGCAGAGCTGGTGTTCAGCCTGCCGACCAGGAGTAGCGAGGGAGCATGGAAACTTTGCCCATCCGCAGCGCGGTCATTTCGACGGACGAGGCGTTTCGAGCCACCGTGCGCGAGGTGCTCCAGCGCCCCGATCAGACGATCGGAGTCGCGCTGGAGCTCAACGTTGCGTTCACGCAGTTCGGCGATGGCCACCTCCGCGACCTGCGAAGCGTGGACCCGGAGCTGATCATCCTGGACCTCGAAACGGACCCGGTTCTGGGCATCAAGTTCGCCCAGTTCCTCACGGAGCAGTCGCCGGGGCGGCGTATTCTGGCGACGGGTCCGACGCCATCATCGGAGCAGCTTCTTTCCGCGCTGCGGGCTGGGATCTCCGAGTACCTCCCGAAGCCGGTCACCAGGGAGGCATTGAGCGCCGCCATCGACGGCCTGAGCCGAAAGCTGCGCTGGTCGGGGAGTGGCGGACCGAACCAACCGGGCAAGCTCTTCGCGGTCTTCAGCGGAAAGGGAGGGTCGGGGTCGACCACGGTCGCGACGAATCTCGCCATCTATCTCCACCAGTTGACCGGGCGCAGGACGCTGCTGGTGGACCTAGACCTGGAGTTGGGGGAGATCGCACTGCAGCTCGGGGCCGAGCCGCGGTTCAACTTCATCGACATGGTGCGGAACTTCCACCGCATGGATGCCGATCTACTCGCGTCGTTCATCGAGCACCACTCTTCGGGCGTGCACCTCCTTTCCGCTCCCTACCACCCGCAGAAGACCGAGGTGGTGGTGGGTGACCAGATCGCGCGGATCCTGCGCTTCCTGAAGCAGCATTACGACTATGTGATCGTCGACACCTCGAAGTCGTTCTCGCCCCCGACGCTCGCCACCTTCGAGGAGGCCGACCAGATCTTCCTGGTGACGACCGTCGACGTTCCCTCTCTTCGCAATATCGCTCGATGTCTGCCCCTGCTGACCCAGATGGCGTCACCGGCGGACGAGAGGCTGCGTCTAGTATTGAACCGGTACATCGAGGACGGAATGATCCGCATTCCAGATGTGGAGCGCACGCTCGGCATGAAGGTGTACCACACGATTGGGAACGACTACGAAGCGATCGTTCGGTCCATCAACAGTGGAATTCCGATCATCCTGGACCGCGAATCGAAGTACGCGCACGACCTGCGGGCGCTCGGCGCGATCGTTTCCGGAATGCAGATGACGGCGGCGCCCACGGGTGGCACGCTGAGCCGGTCTCTGGTGGAGCCGCTGAGCCGGATGTGGCGGAAGAACTTCGTTCGAGAGGTGCCGAAGTGAGCGGCGGCTCATTCTGGCAGGCCCCGTTCCGGGCCGCTGTGGAGGCAAACCGCTCTCCTCTGCCGTGGGAATCGCCCGTCGCGGACGCGCCGAAGGCGTCCGGACCGCCTGCGGAGGTGCCGCGCCGCAATAGCGGGATCGAGGGGGTGAAGGGCCGCATCCACCGCAGACTGCTCGATCGACTGAACCTGGCCAGCCTCGACACGAAGGACCGCGGGGAGGTGAGCGCCGCGATTCGGCAGGTGGTGCACGAGCTCCTCGTGGAGGAGACGGTCCCGCTGAACTACGAGGAGCGCGAGCGGCTCGCGGCTCAGGTGCTCGATGAGATCTTCGGACTCGGGCCGCTCCAGCCGCTGATGGAGGACCCGGAGATCTCGGATATCCTGGTGAACACGCACGCGCAGGTGTTCGTGGAGCGTGCCGGGCGCCTGGAGACCACCGATGTGCGCTTCCAGGACGACAAGCATCTGCTGCAGGTGATCGATCGCATCGTGTCGGCGGTGGGGCGGCGGATCGATGAGGCGTCTCCCATGGTCGACGCGCGGCTCCCGGACGGCTCGCGCGTGAACGCGATCATCCCACCGGTCGCAGTCGACGGGCCGCACCTTTCGATCCGTAAGTTCAAGCAGGATGCTCTCACCGGGCGGGATCTGCTGCTCTACGAGGCGCTGGATGAGGCGATGCTGGAGGTGCTGGAGAGCGTGGTCGCGTCCAAGATGAACATCCTCATCTCCGGCGGAACGGGCGCGGGAAAGACGACACTGCTGAACGTGCTGTCTTCGTTCATCCCGATGGAGGAGCGGATCGTCACGATCGAGGACTCTGCGGAGCTGAAGCTGCGCCAGCCGCACGTGGTAAGGCTCGAGACCCGTCCTCCGAACGTCGAGGGGCATGGAGAGGTACCGCAGCGGCAGCTTCTGGTAAACGCTCTGCGGATGCGGCCCGACCGGATCGTGGTCGGGGAGTGCCGGGGCGCCGAGGTGCGCGAGCTGCTCACCGCGCTGAACGCGGTCGTGGCAGGGGACTTCAGCGCCCGGCTCGAGCCGCGGGGCGGGCTGGTCGGCCAGCTCGCGGAGCGCATCAACGCGGTCGCCGCCCTGAACGAGCGGCGCACCAAGGAGCTCGTGCGGGCCAGTCGCGTCATCGGCCGCGAGGGCCGCATGACCGAGCGCCTGGACGAGGTCGGCGCCGACGCGCAGCATCGCCAGCGCGCTCTCGGCGGAATCGATGCCTCCGACGCCGATCACGCATGCCGAGGGGCCGAGCCGCGCGCGCACGCGCTTCACCACCGAGAGCGAACGCGGGAAGAGCGGCTTGCCGCTGAGCCCGCCGGCGCCGATCCGCTCGATCTCCGACGCCGAGGTCTCGAGGTTCTCGCGCGAGGTCG
>JAHWJV010000178.1 GCA_019348265.1 Gemmatimonadota bacterium | reverse complement strand
GGTACTCCGCGCGCCCAAGGAGCAGCGTGGAGGGGTAGAACGCGAGGAAGGCGAACGGCACCGCCGTGGAGAGGATCGTCTGGAGGGTGGGCCCGTAGATCGTGGTCGGGTACTGCCCGAACCGGGAGAGCGTCATGAAGGGGGGCGTGATGCCGCTCCGGTCCAGCGACCAGAAGCTCACGCTCGCCAGCGCGAGAAAGAACCCGCTGTAGACCAGGAACGCGCCGGCGATCAGTGGTACCAGGAGCGCCCACTCCATCCATCCCCAGGCGAGATCCAGCTGGAGGGCCGCGTACCCCATGAGCACGGCGCCGAGCACCACCCCGTTCAGGTCCAGCGGACGGAGTGTCTCCAGGAATACCTGGTAGAGTGACCCGAGGGGTCGCGTGAGCACGCGGTCGAGCTCCGCCTGAAGGATGAACCGGGGTGCCAGGACCGCGATCAGCGAGAGGAAGCTCGCGTTGTACATGCTGAACACCAGGGTGAAGAAGCCGTAGATGAACAGGACCTCGTGGAATGACCAGCCCGCGAGGCGCGGGATCTTGGTGAACAGTACCGCCAGGAACGCGAGATCTACCCCCTGTCGCAGGAGCGTGGTCGTGACATCCACCAGGAAATCGAAGCGGTACTCCATGCGGGCCTTGAGGAGCTGGCCCAGGTAGGCGAGGAAGATCTCGAGATGCCGCACGATGCCTCCTCACCCCCCCTGGATCGTAAGCCGCCGGACGACCAGCCTCCAGGCACCACGCCCCGCGGCATGGAGCACGAGCGCCCACCCCGCCTGGAAAGCGAGCATGAGCAGCGCTTCCCGCCCCGCATAGCGTCCGAGGTACAGGTTCAGCGGCACGTCGGCGATGGCCCGGAACGGCAGCCACTCGAGGGGCCCCTCGGCCCAGGGAGGGAAGAAGGAGAGCGGCACCAGGAGCCCGCTCAGGAGCTCGACCGCCGCCGCCTTCGCCCGCAGGAGCCCCGCCGCGTTCTCCGTAAAGGCGGCGGAGAGGCCGGCCAGGTACGACATCTCGAAGAACAGCACGAAGCTGAGCAGGAGACTCACCGCGAACGCTGCGGATGCCGCCCACCCGGCCGGAGCGGCGACGGGGAAGAACAGGTACACCAGCGCGGCGCTCGGGGCGGTGAGCGCGAGGAGCCGGAACGCCGACTCCCCGAATGCCTCGGCCATGCGGGCCAGCTGATAGTCCACTGGGCGGAGGAGGTGGCGCACCACATTCCCCTGGCGCACGTCCTCTGCGATCTCGTGATCCACTCGGCCGAAGTAGAAGGAGCGGATCATCCAGGCCACGGCCATGTAGGTGAGGATCTGGCCGAGGTCGTACCCAGCGATCTCCGGCTCAGGGCTCGCCGCGTAGACCGCCCGCCAGATGAAGAAGTGAACCGCCACGAACATGAAATAGCTCGGGATGCCCACCACGAAACGCGTCCGGAAGGCGAGGGACTCGAGGACCTTGTTCCGGATGAAGGCCCGGTAGACCGCCGCGCTGGTCGTCACCCGCCCCTCCCCGCGTCCGGTCCGGCCCTGGAGCCTTCGGCCTCGAACGCTCGGTCTCCCGCGACCCCGAGCGGGACCGAACGCGTTCCCTCATAGATCTCACGCACGACCTGCTCGATCCCAACGTCCTCGATGGTCACGTCCTTCACCGGGGCGACGGCCAGCACCCGCTGGAGCAACTCCGCCACCCTCACCCGCTCGGGGTCAAACGCCGCACAGAAGACGGCGGGCTCCGGCTCCGACCACTGCACGTCCTCGCCCGCAGTTGCACGGCGGAACACCTCCAAGCCCGCGCCCTCCGCCCTGATCCGAACCTGCCGCGTGTACCCGAGCCCGGCCTTCAGCCCCTCCAGCGAGCCGTCGTAGATCTTCCTGCCCCGGTCGATCACGACCACTCGGTGAGAGAGCGCCTCGATGTCGTCCAGATCGTGCGTGGTGAGCAGGATGGTGGTCCGGAGCTCCCGGTTCGCCTCCCGGAGGAACTCGCGAATGCGCGCCTTGACCGCGACATCCAGGCCGATCGTGGGCTCATCCAGGAACAGCACCTTCGGATCGTGGATGAGCGCGGCGGCGAGCTCGGAGCGCATCCGCTGACCGAGGGAGAGCTTGCGCGTGGGCGTGTGAAGGTACTCCCTGAGCCCCAGGACCGCGTCGAAGCGCTCGATCCGCTCCTGGAAATCGCGCTCGGAAATGCGGTAGATCTTCTGCAGCAGGCGGAGTGATTCGATGACGGCGATGTCCCACCAGAGCGAGGTCCGCTGCCCGAAAACGACGCCGATGTGATGGGTGTATGCTTCGCGCTCCTTCCAGGGAACGTATCCCGCCACCCGCACCTCGCCCGAGCTCGGCACGAGGATGCCCGCGAGCATCTTGATGGTGGTTGACTTGCCCGCACCATTGGGCCCGATATAACCGACGATCTCCCCCTCGCGGATGGAGAGATCGATGCCGTCCACCGCCCGCACCTGCCGGTACTCGCGGCGGAAGAGGTTTCGGATCGCTCCGGCCACCCCCTCGCGGCGGGTGAAGGCACGGAAGGTCTTGGTCAGGTCGCGGGCGTGGATCACCTCGTCGGGGGATTCCAAGAATCAAGTCTCCTCTCGCTGAGTCTCATGCGAGGCGTAGGGATTCCCATCGCACGCACACGGACTGCACCGGCACGGCACCCGCACGAGCCCACGCGCGCTCCCACGCCCCGCCTCTCCAGTGAGCTGTCGGCGCACCAACCGCAGCACGAGCGGCGGAAGGAGAATCCGCTGAAGCAGGGGCGTGATCCCGGTGTCCAGGAGCGGAAGGGTCGGCATCGCTTCCGAGTACTGCCACAGGTCCAGCACCCGCGTCGCGATCCACTCGGCGAGGACGGTGACCACCAGTCCCACACCAACGAAAGCCGCACGCCTCCCGGATCGAGGGGGTGCTCGGCATCCCTCGGCTCCCTATCCTTCAGTGCGCTCGTCACCCAGCGCGTGGGCCCGCTGGACGCGGAAGCCGAGCGAGGTGACCGCCTCCTCAATCTGGTTAACCCCGATTCGTTCCGGCCGGTACGCCACCCGCACTCGGCCGCTGCGGGCATCCGCGTCCACCCGTCGGATCCCCTCCCGGCCGCCGAGCAGGGTCTCGATGTTCTGCTCGCACCCGCCGCAGTGCATGTCCGGCACCTCGAGGACGACGTGAGCCGGCTCTCCCCGGGGGGTGTGCTCCATCGCCTCCACGTCCGCCTCCGCTTCTTCCGGGGAGACCTGATCCCGCCGGGCGGCCGCTTCAGCCATCTTCTGCGGCGGCTTCTTCTGAGGCACGAGATGACCGCCGAAGCTGTTTAGGAGGACGGTGGTCACACTCGCGGCCATAGCGACCATGGCCCACACCGGATGCACGATGCCCGTGGTGGCCAGCGGCACCCCGATGGCGTTGAAGCCGAATGCAAACGTCAGGTTCTGCACCGTCTTGGCGTAGCTCTTCTTGCCGATGTGGTAGGCGTCCACCACCGCGGAGAGTCGCTCGCCGATCAGGATCACGTCGCTGGATTCGATCGCGATGTCCGTCCCGGCCCCGATGGCGATCCCCACGTCCGCCTGCATCAGGGCGGGTGCATCGTTGATCCCGTCGCCGACGAACGCGACCCGCGTGCCCTCTCGCTGGAGCTCCCGGACCCGCTCCGCTTTCTCCTGCGGAAGCACCCGGGCGCGCACCTCGTCGATCCCGACCTCGGCGGCAACGGCGCGGGCGGTCCGCTCAGCATCGCCGGTCAGCATCACGGGCCGGATCCCGAGCGCCTTCAGGCTCGCGATCGCTTCCCTTGCGTCGGGCTTGATCGCGTCCGCGATCGTGATGATCCCAGCCAGCTCACCGCCCACGGCGAGGAGCACCGCGGTGCGGCCCTTCGCTTCCTCGCGCGCGAGCACCTCGTCGTCATGGGTGAGATTCACACCGCGCTCGGCGAGGAGCTTGGGCGCGCCGATCAGAACCGATCGCGCGTCGACCCGCGCTTCGACCCCGCCGCCCGTGATCGCGTTGAAGTCCTCGGCAGGGCTGACGGCGAGTTCCTCGTCCTCCGCGCACTCGACGATGGCGCGCGCCAGGGGGTGCTCGGAGGGGCCTTCCGCGCTCGCGGCGTAGTGGAGGACCTCCTCGCGGGAGTAATCGCCGAAGGGAATCACCCCCATCACCTGCGGCTCGCCCTCGGTGATGGTTCCTGTCTTGTCCAGCACCACCACCCGGATGTCCTTCAGGATCTGAAACGCATCGCCCGAACGCATCAGGATCCCGCGCTCGGCCGCCATCCCGCCGCCCCGGATCAGGGCGAGCGGGGTCGCCATCCCGAGCGCGCAGGGATACCCCATCACCAGGACCGTGACCGCCGCGTAGATCGCCCGCTGGTACCATGGCCCACCCCCCAGCAGGGGGGGGACCGCGACCCAGAAGAGGTACGCCCCAATCGAGATGGTGAGCACCACCGGGACGTAGTACTTGAGCACCCGGTCCACCAGCTCGATGATGCCCGGCTTCAACGCCTTCGCCTCCTCGACGTGGCGCGCTACCTGGCGGAGGAAGCTCTCCTCCCCGACCCGGGTAACCCGCACCAGGAGCGTGCCCGTCTGGTTCACACTCCCCCCGATCACCTCGTCACCCGGCTCCTTCTCCTCCGGGATCGGCTCGCCCGTGACCAGCGCCTGGTCTACCGCGCTTCGACCCTCGATCACCTCCCCGTCCACCGGCACCTTCTCGCCCGGGCGGATACGCACCCGGTCTCCGACCTGGACCTCCTCGATCGCGATCTCCTCCTCGCGGCCGTCCCGCACCACCCGCGCGGTGGGGGGCTGCATGTCGAGCAGCTTGCGGACGCTCTGGGAGGCGCGGGTCCGCACCTGGAGCGAGACGTACCCGGAGAGGAGGTGGTACGTCGTCAGGAAGACCACCACCCCGTAGAAGTCCACCGCCGGGAAGCCGTAGAAGCCGTTCCAAGTGGTGAACGGGATCGCCGAGCCGAGCATCCCACCCACGTACCCGGCGATCGCGCCGGCGGTGAGCAGGACGTGCTGGTTTGTGATCCCCCGGCGCGCCGCACCCCAGGCCATGCGGAGGATGTGGCGTCCGACCCAGAAGAAGACGTAGGTGGCCGCGGCCCACGCGGTCCATATCATCCACGTCTCGAGGTCGAGCAGGTCCGTCCACATCAGCACCATCGCGAAGAACATCACCAGCGCGACGGCCGCGGCCACGAACAGGTTGTTCCGCTCGTGGCGCATGAGCGCCTCCTGCTCCTCGAAGCTCTGCACCTTGCGAGGGTCACGCACCGTGTAGCCGAGACTGCGGAGCGTGTCGTTGATCCGCGTCGCAGTGACCCGATCCGGGTGGTAACGGACGAGCGCCTCCTCATGGGCGATGGAGACGTGTACCTCCTCGACGCCATCCTCGCGACTGATGGCCTTGCGGATCGAGTTCGCGCAGAACGAGCAGCTCATCCCTCCGATCTTGATCTGGAGCGTGCTCACATCTGGAGCCGCCTCCCCGTTCTGCTTCACGGCGTCTGGCATCGGTCCTCCTATCGTTGGCCGCCACCCGGCCAGGTGAGGAACGGCATGTTGACCACGACCCCGGGGCGCTGGACCGTGAGTTCGCCTCTCGCCTCGGCCTCCTTCACCTCGGCGGCGGCCTTGAGCACGCGCGCCCTGGACGGATCCGTCCAGGTGACCAGGTGCACCTCCCGCAGCGGGCTGTACCCGGGGGTGCCCGGCGGTGCATCGAACACGTCCGGCTGGTACTCCAGCGGACCGCTGTCACCGCGCGGCCGGATTCCATTCGCGAAGACGTAGACGACGGCGCGTGCCGACTCCGGTGTCTGTGCCAGCGTTGGGACCGTCAGCACCGGCGACCTCATCATCTTGGTGAGTGTATCGGCGATCTGTGGGTCGGAGGCTTCCGTGTGCATGAACATGATCTCCCCCCCCTCCGCATAACCGACGATCGACGGAACCACGGGCCCGCCGGCGTCCATCCCGGCCGGCCGCTCCCGCAGATCACAGGCAACCAGCGTCAGCGCCACGGGCGCGGCCAGAGCCAACCTCCACAACCGTCTCATCGCGGTCTCCTTTCGTGTTTGCGCTGTGCGGCTCTCGCGCAGACGATCATCGAGCACCTGCTCCGCGCGACTCTGGCGTGACCGCTTCCATTGACGTGGCCGGTCATATCGTCACCCCGAGGTAGACGGACCAGCCGCCGAGAATGACGAACGCCACCCCCGTCCAGAACGGAACCCGGTGCGTGAGCGCGGCGAGCTGATCCAGCCAGCTGCGGGCGCGAGTCCAGAAGACCGCCACCACGAGCGGCAGCGAGAGGGCGAGCCCGAAGACGGCCATCACCCAGAACCCCTGCGCCACGCTCGCCGTACCCGCGCTGGCCGCGAAGACGGCGGCCAGGAGCGGTGCCGCGCACGCCGGGATGTTGAGCCCGAACAGCACGCCCAAGCCGGCTGCGCCGCGAGTGGTCCGAACGCGGCTCAGCTTCGGGCCAAGGGTGCGCATCATTCGCCAGTGCTTTCCGGCCATGTAGATCACGCCGAGCAACACGTACGCGGAGCCGAGCAGAATCCAGAACCACCGCTGTAGATCGAGGAACGCGGAGCCGATGAGCGCCGCCACCGCACCC
Organism: Gemmatimonadota bacterium; assembly: GCA_019348265.1. Taxonomy (GTDB): domain Bacteria; phylum Gemmatimonadota; class Gemmatimonadetes; order Longimicrobiales; family Longimicrobiaceae; genus JAHWJV01. The sequence goes on along the minus strand of JAHWJV010000178.1, from coordinate 616 downwards.
AGGCCGCCGATGAACAGAGCCCGAGTCGCGGTGAACACGACCGTTTCCATCAGTTTGGCCGCGGCCTCTTTCCCCTCGAGGTACTTCACGAAGAGCAGGCTCGAGCCCACCGTACACGGCTCGATGAACCCCAGCAGGCCGAGGCCGAGCGGCAGGACGAGGAGCGCCCAGAGATCCATGTCCGTGTCAGCCCGTCGGGGGGAGCGCCACGACCCGCCGGGAGACCTCCGCGGCGCGCTTCAGAGTCGCGTGGATGGGGCAGAGGTCCGCCACCCGCTCCGCCGTTCCCACCCGCTCTTCCGATAGCCCGGGCCACCGAAGCTCCATCTCGACTCGCGCGATCCGCTTCGGGCGTTCCTCGGTGTTCTCCCATGCTACGTGGAGGGAGAGTGGGGCCATGTCGATCCCCGCTCCCTCCGCCCACGACTGGAGCGTGAGCACGGTGCAGCTCGCAAGCGACCCGGCCAGCAGGTGGTACGGAGAGATCGCCGGTCCCTCCGAGGCGATCTCGAATCCGTCTCCGCCCATCTCCATCCGGACCCTGGTCTCCCCCTCCAGGATCAGCCTCATGCCGCTTGCGCGGAATAGCCGGCCCCCTCGACCACCTCGCGGAGGC
>JAHWJV010000177.1 GCA_019348265.1 Gemmatimonadota bacterium | reverse complement strand
CGGATCCCGGTCGGCTTCTTGCCCTGCATCACCAAGGGCATGCAGGGCGAGCACCTGACCGAGATGGCCGAGCTGCGCGACCTGGGAGCGCTTGGCTTCACCGACGACGGCAAGCCGGTGCGCAGCGCGGGCATGATGCGCCTCGCGCTGCAGTACCAGCAGATGGTCGGCGGCGTGCTGGCGCTGCACGAGGAGGACCCGGCGCTGAGTGGGAGCGGAGCGATGCACGAGGGCGACGTCTCCGCCCTGCTGGGGATCACCGGCATCCCGAGCATCTCGGAGTCGACGATGGTCGCCCGCGACGCCGCCCTGGCCGGCTACGAGGGCGGGCGCATCCACGTCCAGCACCTCAGCGCGGTCGAGTCCGTCGAGGCCGTGGCCGACGCCAAGGGCCGCGGCGTGCAGATCACCGCCGAGGCCAGCCCGCACCACCTCACGCTGACCGACGAGGCGATCCGCGCGTCGCTGGACACCCGGCTGAAGATGAACCCGCCGCTGCGCGCCGAGGCGGACCGCGCCGCGGTGCGCCAAGGGGTGCGCGACGGCACGCTGGACGTGATCGCCACCGATCACGCGCCGCACCATTACGACGAGAAGGAGCAGGCCTTTGACGATGCCCCCAATGGGATCGTAGGGCTGGAGACCGCCCTGGGTCTGTCTCTGACCGAGCTCGTCCACACCGGCCTGCTCGACCTCGCCACCCTGGTGGACCGCATGAGCTGCTCGCCCGCCCGCGCCTTCTCCCTGGCCGGCGGCACGCTGCGCGTCGGTGCCCCGGCTGACGTTACGTTGTTCGACCCGTCACACGAATGGACGGTCGACTCGGCGAGCTTCCTCTCCCTCAGCAGGAACACGCCCTTCGAGGGGCGGTCGCTGCGCGGCCGAGCGGTGCGGACCGTCGTCGGCGGCAGGACCGTCTGGACCCTGGAAACCAGATCATGAAGCCGCAGCTGCATCTCCGCGCGATCGACTCCTGGTCGGACCCCCGCAGCTTCTGCGGCGGGTACCCGTGGCCGCTGATCGGCGAGCTGGCGGACGGCGCGGACGTGACCGCCTGCTACCTCGTCTACGAGAGTCGCCGGCTCGAGTCCCGGTCGAACAAGCCGTACCTGCGGCTGCTTCTGGGCGACCGTTCCGGAACCATCGAGGGGATGGTGTGGGATGACGTAGACCGGTGGGAGCCGCTCTGCCTGGCGGAGTCGGTCGTCGGCGTGAGAGCTCGGGTGGGAAGCTACCAGGAGAAGCTCCAGCTCAAGGTCTCCCTGGTCGAGCCACTGCGCACCGCGGCCGAGGACATGGAGTACCTGCTCCCGGCGTCGCGCCGGCCGAGGGAGCGGATGGAAGCCGAGCTCGATACCCTCATCGCGTCCGTCTCGGATCGTGGGCTCCGGAAGCTGCTGGTGCGCTGTCTGGGTCGCGGAAGTGAAACCGGCCGTGCGTTCCGGGTGCATCCGGCGGCGAAGCGGAACCATCACGCGTACCTCTGCGGCCTGCTGGAGCACACGGTCTCGGTGGCGACGGTATGCGCGCGGCTCGCCGCCCACTACCAGGAGCAGGGAGTCAAGGTCGATCGCGACCTGCTGCTTGCCGGGGCGCTGCTCCACGACATCGGGAAGCTGCGCGAGCTGAAGGGATTTCCGGGAGCCGGCTATACCGACGAGGGACAGCTTCTCGGGCACGTGGTCATCGGCATCCAGATGGTGGGCCGGGAAGGGGAGCGGGTCTCCAGCCTCCGGGCTGAGCGTCTGCTCCTCCTCCAGCACCTGATCGCCAGCCACCAGGGGAAGCCGGAGTGGGAGAGCCCGAAGGCCCCGCAGATCCTCGAAGGTCTGCTGCTCCACTACGCCGACGATCTCGACGCCAAGATCAACCAGGTCACCACCCTGCTCGCGGGCGTCCCAGCCGGCGAGTGGTCCGGCTACGACCGCACCCTGGCGAGATCGTTCTTCCACGCGCCGGAGATCGCCACATCCGAGGAGGTGGAGCCGGTTTCGGCGGACGATGCCGTCGAGTTGTTCATGGACCTATTCCGCGGCTGATCGCCCGCGCCCGCGACCCTCAATGAGCACCGAGAACCCGAACACCACCTTTTCGCTGGCCGATCTCCTCGCGCGGCAGGCGCAGCTGCGAGCCTGGATCGAGCAGCTCGACACGGCGGCCGACGATGTGCCTTCGCACGTAGCCGATCGGGTCCGGTCGGACTACGAGGCGCGACTCGCCGGGCTGGTCGACCAGCTGCGCGCGCACGAGGGAGCAGTGCGGGCGGACGCGGAGCGGCTGCAGGACGACCTGCAGCGCGCGCGAGAAGAGCAGGAGCGCGCGCAGGACGAGCTCGCCGAAGGCAAGCTTCGCAACCGATTGGGGGAGTGGAGCAGCGAGGAATGGGAGTCTCGCCGCGCTGAGCTGGAGCGTATCGCGGCCGGGGCCGGGTCGCGGGAGGAGGAGGTCAGGCGCGAGCTCGCGCGCGTTGAAGACCTGCTCTTCGAGATGGGCGACGTCGCTGGCCCGGAGCCCCGGTTGGGTGAGCCGGCGGGTGATCCAGCCGACTTCCTCCAGGACATCGACCGGGCGCTGGCCACGCCGTCGTCACCGGCGCCACCCGCGTCGCCAGTGACACTGGTGGCGTCGGTGACGGCGTTGCCGCCCCTGACGGCCGTCGGCGGGTTCAGCGAGGAGCCGGACCCCGACACCCGCCCGACCGTCGGCATCAAGTGTCCGGACTGCGGCTACACCAACGACTCGACCGCGTGGTACTGCGGAGTTTGTGGCGTGAACCTCTCGTAGGCGTGCGTTAGCGGGGGGGCGCACCGCCCTCAGCTTCGACGGCGCGAACGTAGCCGCGCACGTCGGGGAAGTGGGCCGACAGCAGCGCCTCACGGCGGTCCCGGCCGAGAACGGTGAGGACCGTCGACACCGCGTCCGCCGTGATTCCATCGGCCGCGACGACCGTGGCCGCGGCGCGGCTCGCGAGCCCCAGCCCGCTCGTCGGGTCCACCACGTGGGAGTAGCGACGCCCGCCGATGTCGACGAACTGCTCGGTATCGCCAGAGGTGGAGACGGCGGCGCGGGCGAGTACCACGGAGCGCTCGGCGCCATCGGCGTTCAGGATCTCCACCTTCCATCCGGCTGCGCCGGGTGGGGGTTCCCCAGCAACGATGTCGCCGCCCATCTCCACCAGCGCACGGGTGACGCCGTGTGCCCGAAGCGTAGCGATCGCCTCGTCCGCCGCGTACCCCTTGGCGATGCCACCCAGGTCGAGCTGCATCCGCGGGCGCAGCAGCTGGGCGCTCAGCGTCGCCGTGTCGAGTCGTAGATAACGCCAGCCGCTGCGCTCCAGCGCCTCGCGGCGGGCCTCGGCCGGGGGCAGCACCCCCGTACGCCGAGCTTCCCGCCAGAGGCGGACCAGCGGCCCGACCGTGACGTCGAACGCGCCGTTCGTCAGCCGCGCCAGCTCCTGCGCGCGAGACAAAACGAAGAACAGCTCGCCGCTGATGGGCACCGGCGGCCCGCCCGCGCGCGCGGAGAGTCGGTTCAGCTCGCTATCGACCCGGTAATCGCTCATCAGGCTGTCGAGCACGGCGACCCTCGCGAACGCGGCTCGGGCGGCGCGGGAGGCGATTTCCTCCTCGGGAGCGTACAAAACGATCCGCGCCTCGATGCCCATGTGCCGCTGGCGGAACTCGAAGCGGGTCAACGTGGTATGGCGTACCGCGCACGCGCTGAGCAGAAAAACCAGAGCGATGTATCCCGAGCGGAGAATAGGCATGCCTGTGAAGCGGTTTTCTGGATCGATGGTGGGCGTCGCGTCGCTGCTGCTTTGCGCCGGCGCGGTGGAAGGGCAGCATGCGGGCCACGCCACCGCCAGCACGCAGCTCGGACCGGGTTCCGGAGCGGCGGAAGCGTACACGGAGACGATCTCAGGTACCACCGTCGGCATCGAGATGGTCCCCGTTCCCGCTGGGCGCGTGAAGGCTGCGGCGGGGGGGCAGGAGGTGGCGGTCGGGCCGTTCTGGATCGCGCGAACCGAGCTCCTCTGGGATGCTTACGACGTCTGGGTGTTCGGGATGGACCAGGGCGGGCAGATCGCGACCGGCAAGGGCGAAGACGCAGTCTCCCGACCGAGCAAGCCCTACCTTCTCCCCGGGCAGAGCTTCGGCCATGCCGGCCGCCCCGCGCTCGCAATGACCTTCCATGGCGCCGAGCAGTTCGCCCGCTGGCTGTCGGAGAAGACAGGTAAGAAGTACCGGCTCCCGACCGAGGCCGAGTGGGAGCACGCCTGCCGCGCCGGCGCTGCGGATCCGATGGGCGCCGCCCTTACCGATGCCGCGTGGTTCTGGGACAACTCCGATGAGAAAACGCATGCGCCGGGCTCGCGCAAGGCGAACGGCTTCGGCGTGGCCGACATGCTCGGCAACGTGGCGGAGTGGGTCGCTGGCGTCGACGGAGAGCCGGTGGTGAAAGGCGGGTCGTATCTCGAGGAGGCGAAGGACTTGAGCTGCGGTGCCCGGTTGAAGCAGACCGTTGCGTGGAACGCCACGGACCCGCAGCTTCCGAAGAGCCGCTGGTGGCTGCCCGACGCGCCGTTCGTCGGATTTCGCTTGCTGCGCGAGCCCTGAGCAGAGTCGGTCGTGACACGAGCCCGGTAGTACACCGGACTGATCCTTCCCCAACAGGAGAAACCCACGTGGACAGCAATCAACCGTTCTCGGCCCCGTTTTCCCGCCGGGACTTCCTGCGCGCTTCGGCGATCACCGCCGCCGGCGTAGCGGCCGGCCAGATGGTGCCCGCGTCCGCGTACGCGTACGCCGACGGCGTCGACACGATCAAGATCGGGCTGATCGGCTGTGGCGGCCGCGGGACGGGCGCCGCGAAAGACGCCGTGGTAGGGAGCGAGGGAGTAGAGATCATCGCGATGGGCGACCTCTTCCCGGATCGACTGCGGCGCTCCCGGGAGAACCTCGCCAAGCAGCCGGAGCTCGCGGGCAAGCTGAAGGTGACCGACGCGACCGCTTACACCGGCTTCGACGCTTACCAGAAGGTCATCAACACGCCCGGGGTCAACCTGGTCATCCTTGCGACCCCGCCGGCGTTCCGCCCCATCCACCTCGATGCGGCGGTTCGCGCGGGCAAGCACGTGTTCATGGAGAAGCCGGTCGCGGTGGACCCGGTCGGGATCCGATCGGTGATCGCGTCCTCGGACCTCGCCACCTCCAAGGGGCTCGCGATCGTCGCGGGCACGCAGCGGCGCCACGATCCGAAGTACATCGAGACCATGCGCCGCATCCACGACGGAGCCATCGGCGACATCGTCGGCGGGCAGGTCTACTGGAACCAGGGCGGGCTGTGGCGCGCCGAGCGCACCGCCGCCATGTCCGACATGGAATGGCAGATCCGCAACTGGCTCTATTTCACCTGGGCCTCGGGCGACCACATCGTCGAGCAGCACGTCCATAACATCGACGTCGCCAACTGGGCGATGAACGCGCACCCGGTGAAGGCCGTGGGCGTCGGAGGTCGGCAGGTGCGGACGGATCCCGGCTACGGGCACATCTTCGACCACTTCTCCGTCGAGCTCGAGTACCCGAACGGGACGCGCATCCTCAGCGTCTGCAAGCAGCAGGACGGCACCGCGCCTTTCATCGGCGAGCGCTTCGTCGGGACCAAGGGGACGTCGAACGGGGCGGACACCATCCGCGCGGCGGAGAGCTGGCGCTATCGCAGCGACGAGCCGGTGAACCCGTACGTCCAGGAGCACACGAACCTGGTGGCGAGCATCCGCGCGGGCAAGCCGCTCAACGAGGGGCGCAGGATGGCGGAGAGCGTGCTGACCGCGATCATGGCCCGCGAGGCCGCGTACACCGGGCAGGAGATCACCTGGGAGCAGATGGTCGCGTCTAACCTCGACCTGGTTCCGAAGAACTTCGCCTTTGGGCCGCTCCCCGTCGCGCCCGTGCCGCTCCCCGGCGTCACGAAGCTCGATCGACCGCCGTTCGGGCACGCGCATACGACGACCAGCCAGGCGCAGACCCGCTAGGGACTCCCGCGCGACGCTCGCCACCGGCAACGCGCCGCTGGTGAGCGGGGGACAAAAAGAAGCGGAGCCGACCAGATGGTCGGCTCCGCGATCGTTTCAGGCGCCCCCGAGCGTTAGCTCAGGCGGTGCCTTCGGCGTTCGCGCGCTTCGCGAGCCGGGATTTCAGGCGCGCGGCCTTGTTCGGGTGCACGAGACGCTTGCGCGCCGCGCGGTCGAGCAGCGACTTCGCCTCCAGGAACGCAGCGTTGACCTCCTCGCCGGTCTCCGCCTGCCGGGCCTTCTTGACCGCGGTGCGGAGCTTCGAGCGCGCCGCCTTGTTCCGCTCAGCACGCTTCGCGGCGGTCCGCATACGCTTTTCGGCAGACTTTACGTTCGGCAAAACAGGCCTCCGGATCTATTGCTCGTCGATGGCGGACACAAGGGTGTCCGGTATAAGCCTGAAAGGTACCCGCGAGCCGCCAAGCTGTCAACGGGCGCTCGCGCGCGTTTTGACAGTGATCGGGGCCGGTGCTAGCTTTGCGCGATGGAAAACTTGTTGATCGTGCTGCCGGTTCTGGTGTTCTCCATCGTCCTGCACGAGGTGGCGCACGGCTGGGTGGCTTACAAGCAGGGCGACGCGACTGCGGCGATGCTCGGTCGCCTGACGCTGAACCCGGTCCCGCATATCGATCCGGTCGGCAGCCTCCTGCTCCCCGCCATGCTCGCGCTGACTTCGACGGGGATGATTCTCGGTTGGGCGAAGCCGGTCCCGGTAAATCCGCGCAACTTCCGGAACTACAAGCGCGGCGACATCCTGGTCTCATTGGCCGGCGTAGCGGTGAACTTCCTGCTCGCGTTCGCCTTCGCGATCATCTGGGCAGCCAGCGAGTGGGGCTTCCGCCTGGCACCGGACATGGCGGGAATCTGGGAGGGGGTCGCGAAGATGGCGGAGTACGGGGTGTTCATCAACTTCGCCCTGATGCTCTTCAATCTGATCCCGATTCCCCCGCTAGACGGTTCCCACGTCTTCGCATACCTCCTTCCGCCGCGGCTCGCGGTCCCGTACCGGCAGCTCGGGATGCGCGGAATGATGGTCCTCTTCCTCCTCCTTTTCCTCGGCGGGTTCCGCTTCCTCGCATGGCCGCTGGGCCTTCTCTACGGCGTCGCGGTCCAGTTCAGGGATCTCCTGGTTTGATCGACGCGTTCTGATGGACGCCGCCGTTCCACTGGACCCGTACATCGTCGGGATCGAGAGATTTCAGGGACCGCTGGACCTCCTGCTGCATCTGATCCGCAAGCAG
>JAHWJV010000176.1 GCA_019348265.1 Gemmatimonadota bacterium | reverse complement strand
AAAATTCTCTTCGTCTGCCTCGGTAATATCTGTCGCTCGCCGCTCGCCGAATCGGTCTTCCGACATCTGGCGCGGGAGCGCGGGGTGGAGAATCGGTTCGAGATCGATTCGGCGGGAACTTCCGGGTGGCACGACGGAGATCCGCCGGACGCCCGCAGCGTCGCGACGGCTCGCGCCCGCGGCGTGGTGCTCACCGGGGCGAGCCGCAAGCTGCTCGGCCGCGACCTGCACCGCTTCGACTACATCATCGCGATGGACGGGGAGAACCGCGCGAACATCGAGCGGCTCCAGGCGGCGAGCGGGGGCGGATGTCGAGTTCACCTGCTGCGCGAGTGGGACCCGCACCCCCACCGTCCTGACGTGCCGGACCCCTATTACGGGGGCGAGGACGGCTTCGACGAGGTCCACGACATCGTCGAACGCTCGTGCGCCGCGCTGCTCGATGATCTACTCGCGCGGGCGGTCGCCCGGGGATGATGCTCCCGCCGGCTGTTCTACGGGAGGTGGAAGCGGAGCTCGGACCGATCCACGGCCTGCGCCCGGTCGGCGGCGGGTCCATCAGCGCGTCCGCGCGTGTGGAGGCCGAAGCTGGACCGGTCTTCCTCAAGTATGCGGTCGATGCGCCCGCGCGCATGTTCGCGGTGGAATCCGCCGGGCTGGACCGGCTGAGAGAGGCGTCGATCGGCGTGCGCGTGCCACTGGTTCTGGCGGTGTGCGACGCGGGGAGCCGCGGAGTCGGATGGATCGCGCTGGAATGGCTGGAGCCCGGACGGCGCGGCAAAGGGTACTGGGACCGGCTGGCGCTCGGTCTTCTTTCTTTGCACCGCATGCCGGGCGGCGGCTGGGGCGCGGAGGAGGACGGGTTCATCGGTCCGCTGCCTCAGCGGAACACTCCCGCTGGGACATGGGCGGAATTCTGGTGGACCGAGCGACTCGAGCCGCAGCTGCAACTCGCCAATGAACGCGGTGGGCACCCTGGCGCGGGTGCAGACTGGGAGCTGTTGGCAGAGCGCCTCCCGCGAATTCTCGCGGCCGCGGAGCAGGACGGTCCGTCACTCCTGCACGGCGATCTATGGAGTGGTAACGTCCTCGCGGGAGAGGGAGGAGCGCCGGCTCTGGTCGACCCTGCTCCTTACGAGGGCCACCGCGAGGTGGACCTGGCAATGACCGAGCTTTTCGGCGGCTTCGACGCCGCTTTCTACGCTGCCTATGAGCGGGGCTGGCCGCTGCAGCCGGGCTATCGCGAGCTTCGCCGCGATGTCTATCAGCTTTACTATCTCCTGGTGCACGTGAACTTGTTCGGAGAGGGCTATCATGCGCAGACCGCCGCGTGCTTGCGGCGCGCGCTGGCGGCCTCCTAGCGGCGAATGAACGAACCGGACTACACAAGTGAGCTGCTGCCCGACTCGGTAGCGCCGCCGCGAGCCACGCCGATCGGTCTCGCCCGTGCGCTGGTGAGGCAGGCGGAGCGTGCCATGGTGCGCTCCTCGGACGCGCCCCTGATCGGTGGGAACTCCGCACGGTTGCTGGTGGACGGCCCGGTCGCGTTCAACGCCTGGGTGAACGCCATCACCCGCGCCGAGCGGTGGATCCACCTGGAGAACTACATCATCCGGAACGACCGCACCGGGCGCATGTTCCGAGACCTGCTGATCGAGCGGGCTCGCGCCGGCGTTTCAGTGCGCGTTCTCTACGACTGGCTGGGTTGCTGGGCCACGCCGGGCCGCTTCTGGCGCCCGCTCCGCGACGCCGGCGCGGACGTCCGCTCCTTCGCCCGCGCCAGCGTCCGTGATCCGCTGAACCTCCTCCGGCGAGACCACCGGAAGGTGGTCGTGGTGGATGGGGGCTATGCCTCGGTCGCCGGGATGTGCATCGGCGACGAGTGGGCGGGCGACGTAAAGCTCGGGATCCCCGCCTGGCGAGATACGGGCGTGGAGATCGAGGGACCGGTAGCCGCTGCCATCGACCGCGCCTTCGCCCGCTCCTGGTCGGCGGCCGGGCCGCCGCTCCCCCGGGAGGAGATCCCCGATCCGGCACTGATGGAGCCGGCTGGAGAGGTCGGCGTTCGAGTGGTCGAGGGCGAGCCGGGCCGATCGCGGATCTATCGCCTCTCCCAGTTCGTCGCGGTGGGGGTGGAGCGTCGGCTCTGGATAACGGACCCCTATTTCGTAACCCCACCGGCCATGACCGAGGCGCTCGCCGCCGCCGCGCGCGACGGCGTCGACGTTCGGATCCTGGTCCCCGCCTACAACAACTGGCCCATCGTCGGCGGTCTCTCGCGCGCAGGCTACCGACCTCTTCTGGAGGCCGGCGTTCGCCTGTTCGAGTGGGAGGGGCCGATGATCCATGCGAAGACCGCCGTCGCCGACGGGGTATGGTCACGCGTGGGCTCCAGCAACCTGAACCTGGCCAGTCTGCTCGGGAATTGGGAGCTCGACCTGGCGATCCTGGATAACCAGTTCGCGCACGAGATGGAGGAGCTCTTCCTCCACGATCTCCAGTCGTCGGTGGAGATCACCCTCCATTCGGACGCTGCCCGTTCCAACCGCTTCATGCATCGGAACCCGATGTGGAAGGACGCTGCACAGGCGAACGTCCCGGAGGTCGAGTCCGCGCGAGCGGCTCGCGCCCGCGCGCCTCGCGGGCGCCCGGTCGGCCGTATCCTCGGGAGAGTGGCGCGCGCCGGATCGGTGCTCGGCCGCGCTCTGGTGGGACAGCGCCTCGTGGGCCGCGAGGACGTCGGCTGGATCGGGGCCATCGCGTTCACCTTCATCGCGCTCGGGCTCGTCGGGTTCTTTGCGCCGCGAGTCGTCGCCTGGCCCATATCGTTCCTGCTGTTCTGGCTCGGTATCGCCAGCCTCTTCCGCGCCCGCTCCCGCCCGCCGTCCGGCTGACCGGCCCGCTGCTCTTCCGCTATGTGGTGGACGCGTATTATCTTACCGCGGTCGTCTCACAAGAATTCCCCGGGGGACGAGTCTCTGATCCTCGCGCGCGCTGCCCGGAAATAGCGTGCGGCCCTGACTCTTTCCATAGAGGTCGTATGGAGCTTAGGTCCGCTCTTCCGACTGCTCTGGTCGTCGGAGTTCTACTCGGGTTTTCCATCGTCGGGCTGGAGACGTTTTCCGAGCGGGAGGGGGGAGCTCCGCCCATCTCGGCTCTGGCGGTCGCGGAGCTGGCGATCGTGCCGGTGCGGTGGGACATACCGGTGGTGTGGAACGAGTCGGTGCGCGCGTTCGTCACCCTCTTCTCCGGTGAGCAGTCGGACCGGATGGCGCTCTACCTGAAGCGCTCCGGCCGGTACGAGGGGATGATCCGGACGAAGCTGCGCGAGCAGGGAATGCCCGAGGATCTGCTCTACCTCTCCATGATCGAGTCCGGCTTCAACCCCAACGCTCGCTCGCGAGCGCAGGCGGTGGGACTCTGGCAGTTCATGGCCGGCACCGCGCGCGATTACGGCCTCCGGGTCGACGCGTACGTCGACGAGCGCCGCGATCCGGAGAAGTCCACCGACGCGGCCCTCCGGTATCTGCAGGACCTCCACAAGCAGTTCGGCTCCTGGAACCTCGCCGCGGCCGCTTACAACACGGGCCAGGTGCGCGTCAGCCGCGCGATGCGAGCGACCACCGGAGCGGACAAGGGCGTGGAGACGGATTTCTGGAGGATCCGCCGCCTCCTCCCTCGTGACACCCGTGAGTACGTCCCCCTGATCTACGCCGCCGCCCTCGTCGCGAAAGACCCTCAGAAGTATGGCCTCGGTCACGTCGAGCGCTGGCTTCCGGTGCCCACGGATACCGTCGCAGTCGCCGGCGAAACCACTCTGGCGGCGGTCGCCAAGGCGGTAGGTACCACGGAGGACGACCTCCTCTCGCTGAATCCGCAGCTCATCAAAGGGATGACGCCGCCCGGCCAGCCGTACCCCGTACGTGTGCCGGACGGCAGCGCCGCGTCGCTCGCGAACAAGATAGGGAACAGGGAATAGGGAACAGGGAATAGGGAACAGGGAATAGGGAACAGGGAATAGCGGGAAACGAAGCGCAGGGGCCGCCATCACGGGGTCCAGTCACGAAACGGAAAAAACCGTACGCTAGGACCGGCGATCGAGCGAATCAGTAGGCAGGCGGATCGATACCGCGGAACGGGATTGCAGGTCTACCCTTCGTGCCGCACCCGGGCTGCCTGCTCCTACGCCGGCGCGTTCCGCCTCAGGTGTGTGGCCGCAGCCTGCACGGGATCCCAGACGCTGTTGAAAGGCGGCGCGTACGCGAGATCCAGGTCCTCCAGCTGCGCGAGGGTGAGCCCCGCATAGAGTGCGGTCGCGAGCACATCGACGCGCTTGTCGGCGCCGTGTCTTCCCACTGCTTGCGCACCCAGCAAGCGGCCCGTTTCTTTCTCCGCCACGAGCTTGACCGTGAGTGCCGTGGCGTCCGGCATGTACCCCGCCTGGTCGGCCGACTCCAGTACGACCGCTTCGTACGCCACGCCAGCGAGTCGAGCTTCACGTTCCGACAGCCCTGTCCGGGCGACGCCGAGATCGAACACATTGAGGACGGCGGTCCCGACGATCCCGGCGAAGGTGGCCCTGCCCCCGGCGGCGTTCCGTCCCGCCACCCGCCCCTGCTTGTTGGCCGTCGTGCCGAGCGGAACGTAAGCGGGCTTCTGGAGGATTCGATGGAAGTGCTCCGCGCAGTCGCCTGCGGCATAGACCCTTGGAAGATTCGTCTGCTGCCACTCGTCCACTGCAATCGCGCCCGTCGCCCCCAGCTGTACGCCGGCTGCGGCTGCGAGCCCCACATTGGGCCGCACGCCCGCGCTGAGCAGCACGAGGTCCGCGGCGATCGTCCCTCCGCTCGTGTGCACGTGTTCCACCCGTCCGTCGCGGCCTTCACAGGCCTCGTGCACATGCAGCAGGCTCAGCAGATGATGGCCTCCATGCGGTAACCTCCGGCCATCCTCGCCGGGCGGCCGGCGGATCGGCGGAAGAACGACGAGAACGCAGCGCGGGCCCGGGCCCGCGCTGCGTTCTCTGCGTCCGGGCCCCGCCGCCCCTTCCCCTGCCCTCCCCGCGACCGGTAGCCCCCGTGGTCGACCCCCAGCACCTCTTCGTCTAAGTTTAGGTGTCCCACGAATTGGCGGGCAGAGCAGACGTGACAACGCCTGCGTGCGTTCTCCCGCCGGGTTCGCGGTCTGCGCCTTGCGAACCAGCTCTCGACCCCTCCAATCCAGAGGCGGTCCGGCGATGCGATCGTCAACCGGCCCCAGCGTCCGGTCTCACCCGCACTCATGGGTCAATGGAGCGGTTCGATGTGATCGTCGCCGCCCTTGGCGGGATGATCCTCCTGCTGGGACTCCCGTCCAAGTGGATCTCCCGGGGTCCCGTTCCACCTACATTGTTGGCCCTGGCCTTCGGCATCCTGGTCGGACCGGCGGCGCTCGGGTGGATTGATCCGGCGGCTCTGGGTGATAGCGCCACCATTCTGGAGAGGGCAGCGCGCCTGACGCTCGCCATCGGACTGCTCGGGGTGGCGCTCGGCGTCCCTCGCGAGTACCCGCGCCGGAACGCGCGGGAGATGATGATTCTCGTTGGCCCGGGGACCGTACTGATGTGGGCCGTAAGCGCCACCCTGGTCTACCTGATCCTCGACTTCCATTTCTGGCTTGCGGTGCTGATCGGCGCCATCATCACCGCCACCGACCCGGTCGCCGCCAGCCCCATCGTCACCGGCGAGCTGGCGAAGCGCAACCTGCCCGAGCGCCTCCGGCACGCGATCTCGTTCGAGTCCGGGGCCAACGACGGGCTCAGCTACCTGTTGGTGTTCCTTCCTTTCCTGATGCTCACCCGAACACCGGAGGAGGCCCTCTCACAGTGGCTGGTGCACACGCTCCTCTGGGAGGTGGGGGGTGCAACCCTGTTCGGGCTCGCCCTCGGCTACACCGCGGGAAAGTTGCTTCAAATCGCGGGCAAGCACGACGCTATAGAGGGCGCCTGGCGCCTGATCTACACGGTGGCTCTAGGGCTGTTCGCGGCGGGGGCAGGGCGGCTGATCGGAAGCGACGAGGTGCTGGTGATCTTCGCGGCGGGCGCAGCCTTCGTCCAGGTCGTCAGCGCATCTGAGCGTGAAGAGGAGGAGCAGGGGCAAGAGGCAGTGGACCGCTTCTTCTCCGTGCCGATCTTCGCCCTGCTGGGCACGGCGCTCCCGTGGGAGGGCTGGCGCGCGCTTGGCTGGAATGGAGTGCTCCTCGCGGTGGCCGTCCTGTTGTTGCGCCGACCCCTGCCGCTCCTCCTTCTACGCCCGCTTCTACCCAGCGTGCGGAGCTGGCCAGATACGCTCTTCCTCGGGTGGTTTGGGCCCATCTCGGTGGCGGCGATCTATTACGCCGCGCTCATGGAGCACAAGCTCAATGAGCCGCGGATCTGGGATGTGGTGAGCCTGGTGATCTGCGCCTCCATACTGGCGCATGCGACCACCGGCGCTCCGCTCACCCGCCTGTACGGCCGCGTCACGGGAATGAACGCTGGTCGCGGAGCGGATCACGCGATTCCACAGAAGGCGGTGAGTTGAAGCCTCCTCGCCCTCATGGATGGGGTTTTACGGCGCACCTCGATAACTTGCGGCTGGCGGACGGTACCGGCACGACCGCCTTCCTACCGAGGTTCGCCGCACTCGCGGACGCCCGTATGTCGTGACAGAAAATTTTTGGACGACGCGAACCGGATGTCGCTGGACGGCGGCCCGGCAGGACCGGCGGGATGCCGGTGTCCTCGATGTCGATTCGAAGCCACAGGCCTTCTCCCGCATGCTGCGCTTCGCTGCCCAGCGGCTCCGTGACAGCGCACCCAACGCGGATCTCCCCTCCCTTGGGAGTAAACTTGACTGCGTTGGAAAGCAGGTTCACCAGCACCTGGCGCACGCGCGGCGGGTCTACGCACAGCGTCTCGTCGCGAAGCGGGTCCACCTCGGTACGCAGGTCCAGCCCCTTGCTGCGCGCCTGCGGCTCCACCACCACCAGCGCGTCGTCCACCAGGGCGCCCAGGGTCACCTCTTCGCAGTTGAACTCCATCCGCCCCGCGTCCAGCTTGGCCAGGTCGAGGATGTCGTTCACCAGCTGCGACAGGTGGCCCGAGACCTGGCAGATGCGCTCCACCATGTCGTGCTGCTGCCCGTTCAGCTCGCCCACGATGCCGTCGGCCAGCAGCTCGCTGTAGCCCACGATGGCGGTGATGGGCGTCCGCAGGTCGTGGCTCATCGCCGAGAAGAAGCGCTCGCGGCGCACCGCCGCCTCGGTCAGCCGGGCATAGGCGCGGGCGTTGGCCAGCCC
>JAHWJV010000175.1 GCA_019348265.1 Gemmatimonadota bacterium | reverse complement strand
ACGGCCGACCGGCCGGCGACCGGCAGTGGCTCGTCCACTCCGCCGGTCTCCGCCGGCGCTACCGGTGCGCCTCGGGAGTGCTCCGCCATAAGCAGAGAGTCACGGTCTTGGGGGTCTCGCATCGAGAAGTCTTCAGTTGCATGGTCTTCGCAACGGGTGCCGGATACGGTTGCACCCTCTGCCGGAGAGATCCGGTCCGACCCGGGAAAAGTTAGCATCAGGCCTTGATCTCAGCCATTGCCGGGGCGCTTACGCCCCCCACTCTGCTTCGGATCATGCAGCACGGGCTCCAGCCGAATTTCGGCAGGAGCCCGTCGGTGTAGGGGAGGTCTGCGCCCTACTATCTGGGGAGCGGGATTGCCAACTGAGGCACGCCGTCCTCGGAGAGCCACGCGCGGAGGCGGGCTTTGTAGACGCTGCGGAAGAAATGCCACGGGCGGTACTTCGTCGGCGGGTGCCAGTACTCGTTTTCCGGTAGGATGGACTTCGAGACGCCGTGGAACAGAACCTCGTAGCTCCCGTCGGGCGCCTGGTACATGGCCGGCCTGCCGACCCAGGAGAGGCCGAAACGGGAACGGATGTCGCGGCCGAGGTCCAGGAGGTCCTTACCGTCTGCGGTGAGGACCAACTGGTACGGGCCAGTGATATGCCGGCTCCAGGCGTAGCTGGTCGTGTATCCGTCCGTGGCGTAGTCGCCGGCGCTGAATGCAACGATATAGAAGTCCTGACCGCCGATGTTCATCCGGACCGGTCGCGGCCCCTCCACCAGGTAGTTACCGCCCGGACGCTTCATGGCAGGGTACGGAGAGCTCCCGATTCCGATGATCCGGATCTCGTTCTCGTCCACGCTGTCCGCCCCCAGCACCCGCCGAGCGAAGATCTCGGTCTTGTAAGGCACAGTCGGACTCTCGGTGACCTTTTCATAGAAGAGGTAAATCTCCCCGCCGCCACCCGGCCGGATCACGTCCGGTTCCGTGGTCCCGACCTGGAAAAGGTTCCCGCCGTAAGAGTGCCCGAGCCACCCCGTCTCGATGTCTCCCACGATGGGTGCGGCGTCGCGGACCCAGCGGAAGTCCGCGTCCGGCCTGAAGAAGAAGAGCCGTCGGTTGGCCTTGTCGCGGGACCATTCGGGGAGGAGCCGGTCGCCGGTCGGCGTCATGCTCCCGCCGATCATGATCTCCTGGGGAGCCGCGCCCGACTTTTCGACACGGTACTTCCGCAGATCCCAGAAGTCGCTGTGGGGCCCTCGCTGAGCGGCGCCGTTCGGGTAGCGAAGATCCAGTGGAACGATCTCGAAGGTTCCTCCCCTGCTGTATTCTCCCCAGTTCGGATAACGGATGAAGTAGGTGGCAGACCCGTAGATCTCCACTTCGCCCTTCGGGGTGACATACGGGGGCGCTGGATCCGCCAGCTCGGGCAGCATGCTGTGGTCCGTCTGTCCCTTTCTCAGGTGGGTACCTGTCAGCTGATAGAGACCCGGGGCGACCATACGGCCGGTTCGGGGAGCCAGCTGGTCAGGGCCGACAGCATCCGACGGGGAGCAACCCAGCAGAACCGTAAATACACAGCCGATACCACTCCAGTAGTGGATGCCTCGCATTTCTGAATTCGGAGGGATGAAGGTTCAGATCAGGCGAGGGGGACCTGTTGCTCACAGGATCCCCCCTCATTGAGACATAGGACTTTCTACCTGAACGGCGGGCGGAGGAGGATGTAGTTCGAGCAAGAGACCCCGCCGCGCACGTCAGCGGGGAGGTCTCAGAACGCGGAGCCGTGCAGCGACCTCCGTACGGGGGCTTGGGGATCGAAAATATCCCCACGAGGCCGGCGCGTCAATGCTGCGCCAGCGCGCTCGCAACTGAGTCCTCAGGAGACGCGGGCGTAGATCGCTGCGGCAGGACCATCGTAGACGCGCTGGTATCTTGGGTCCTCCTCCAGCGAGGCCCAGAGCGTCTGACAGCACTGGAAGTCCGGGTCCTTGTGTGCGACGAGCGATTTCGGGACGTACACGTGCGTGAAGGTACGCCCTGCTTCAGCCGACCACTCGTCCAGACACTCGGAGGTCCAGTTCGCGCATCGTTGGACCGCCTCGTAGCTATGGATGCTCTTGGCGAACGCGTCGCCCGGGAACCACTCTGAACCCTGCACCGTAGCGACACTCGTCCGCTCTGCGAGGACGGGGAACCATTCGGAGACCCGATCATCCGCCCAGCCACTCCTGGCTCCCCATGCCCAGACGATCTTCGGCTCCCACCCGCTCCCGGTGATGACCAGGAACCGACTCGCGGGGGAGGTCTTCCGTGCCACCCATCGCATGGCGGCTCGGTCCTCTGGCGCCAGACTCTCGAGCGCGCGGCCGGCGCCGACCAGGGCGGACGGCCCCTTCTTGAGCGGGGCCAGCGCGGCGAGCGATGCGTAGGCGACCAGGAAAGCCAGCACGAGAACCGGCAGGCCGCCAGGGACTCTATAACTGGGCAACAGCCACCACTTCCTTCCGCCTTGCAGGGTCGCACCCGCCTTCATATCGCCGCGGTTCGTTCGAGCGCGGGCGACTGCCGGAATGAGCGCCTCTACAGCGCCAATCCCGGCCAGCATGGCGATGGGCAGGCTGGACAACTGTGCTCCCGCCCGGTGCTCCGTCAGCACTATCACTGCCCACCAGGCGGGGAGCAAATAGCGCCCGCCCGCCAGCGCGATGAACACGCCCACGAGCGTAAGGGTCAGCAGGACCGGGAACATGGGCTCGTAGGTGGATCCCATCATCAGGTTGAGGAGACCGACGACGAACGACCGAATCGACGCGTAGGTCGAGAACGCGGACCCCCCCGAAGCCTTCGCCGCGAGGAAGGGGTCCACTCCATGCCGACCGAGGATCGTTGCCCACCAGGGCGCGCTGACCGCCAGGGTGCCCAGCGCGACCACGATGGAGCTGACGAGCCCGTGCCAATGCCGTCCGCGAGCCACGAAGAAGAACGCGATGCTGAATGCCAGGAATGGAACCGTTCCCAGGTGGCTCAGCACCGTCAAGCCGCAGAAGAGGGTCGCCAGAGGAACATATCTCCAGCTTCGGCGAGTGTAGAGCAGGTAACTCTGCTGCAGCGCCAGAATTGCGAAGAGGAACCCGACGGAGCGCGTCAGTCCGCCTCCCATGATCGGCCACGTGAACGTGGTAGGGAGGAGCGAAAACGCGAACACGGCCGCGACTACCACGCTGCGCGAGCTCAGGATCGCGCGCGCGAGTAGAGAGAACGCATAGACCGTGAGACAGGTCGCGGCGAGCGGCAGGAACCGAAAGACGTCGAACAGACTGAGGGGCGTGACGGCGTCCAGAGCCGCGGCCGCGTAAAACGCCAGCGGCGGGTAGGCGAAGGGTATCTTCAGCCCGTTGTACGAGGTGAAGTCTGGCAGCCGATACCCGGCATTCTGGATGTCGCGCACCATCGCGTAGAACATTCCGCCGTCGTTCAGCGGAAAGTCTGTCGGGAGGACGTGAAGTGTCCGGATCAACACTCCCAGCCCGATCGCCGCAGCCAGCGCCAGCCGGAATCGGGAAGGCGAGACGTCAGCAATAGACATCCTATGCACGAGCGGAGTAGCCGCAGTCGTCATCCGGCGGACGGTTTGATCCGGCTGCCTCTTGGCTCAGCGTACTGGCGCGCACCATCCTCCTGTAGCGCTGCCGCGACCTGCTGGCCGACCTTCCGCCCCTCGCGAATGGCGTAGTTCGTCCCCCGGTCCTCCGGATATACCTGGGCCATCGTGCAGAGGTAGAGGCCATCTACCGGCGTCTCGACGGCGGGGATCAACTTGCTATAGTGACGGACCACGATCGGCTGCGAATAGCGAGCCCGCCACACGTGCGCGTCGAGAATCCAGCTTCGATCGAACTCCGGGAACATCCGCTGGAGATGCGGGATGCAGAAGTCCACGAACTCGTCGCGTTCCATACCGTACAGCTTCTCACTCTCCGGAAGGTACTTGGAGAGGTAAACGATGTGGCGCCCCCCGTACGTCTCCGCCGGCTCGAAGTTCGTGTGCTCGATCACGCCGACGAAGGGGAAGGCGGGATCGTTCACGTTGAGCCAGTAGGTCTCCGACAGGCTGCGGTCGAGCTCCAGCACCCCGCACACGTTCGCCAGGTATTCCACCTTTCGGAGCTGCGCCACGTACTCGGCTGTGACGTGCGGCTCGACCAGGTCCGCGTAAAGCGGCAGGGCGGGGGTGGCAATGACCGCGTCGGCGGCAATGACTCCTCCCGAGGTCTCGACCCCTGAGACCCTGCCACCCTCGACGACCAGCCCCGTAGCGGCGACTCCGGTTCTCACCTCTCCGCCGCCGGCTCGAACGCCCGCGGCCACCTGCTCGGCGAGCGCGGCAAATCCTCCGCGATAGTAGGCGAGGACCTCTTCGCCACCCTTGCCACGGCTGCCACCACGGAGCTTGAGCTTGTTCCAGAACCACACCGCCGAAACCCGCTTGGCGAAGGGCCCGAACTTCCCCTGAAGGAGCGGCTCCCACACCACGCGGTACACCTCCGCCCCGCCGAGCTTCACAAGCCACTCTTCGGCGGTCAACCCCTCGAGTTCCTTCCAGTTTTTGACGGCCCGAGCGCGGAGGGCCAGCAGACCGAGCCGGATTCGGCTCGGAAAGCTCAGCGGTGTGAACCGCAGCACGTCCAGTGGAGAACTGAGCTTGAAGAAGTGATTGGCGAAGTACATACCGGTGCGGGTGGGCCGGTAGAGGATTCGGTCCTCCGTCCCCAGCTCCTTCACCAGGTCGCCGACGTGTGCGTCGTTCGTGAACCAGTGGTGATAGAACTTCTCGAGCGGCTCGCCGTTCACGAGAAAGCTGCCGGCGAGACCGCCGACTTCGGCGTCCGTCTCGAGGACGGTCGTCTTGATTCCCTTGCGGCTCAGCTCCCACGCGGCGGAAAGGCCGGCGAAGCCGCCTCCGATGATGACCACATGGGGGCTGCGCTTGGAGTCGTCCAGCATCGGAGTAGTCATGTCGATTCGGCGATCTGCTGCGAGCGTCTCCAGGCGATCCGCCCGCGTGGGGCGACCAGGTATACGGCGCCCACCAGCGTTACGGGTAGCCACAGCATAAGGTGAACGAGGAGTGCGAAGGCCGCCGCTCCGAGCCGGCTGGCCCCGTACGCGGTGAGGCCGAGCATGGCGAAGTAGTCGAAGGTGCCGACGTATCCGGGGGAGCTCGGCAGCAGAGTAGCCAAAGTTCCGGTGGCGAGTGCGAACCAGGGTGCCATCGGCGAGCCGTCTATGGCCAGCGACCATGCTACCGCCGCGAACATCGCCCCCTCGAGCAGCCACGCCAGCAAGGAAAGCCCAAGCAGTTGGACCGCCCGCACAGGCGACTCCAGGATGGATAATCCGCCAAAGAACTGCTCGACGAATACCCCGACACGGCCGACGGAGGGGTGCCGAGCCAGAATCGGCACCCGCAGAAGCCTCATCGCCACGCGCTGGAGCTGGTACGGCGCGAGGATCAGCACGAGGATGCCGGCCAGACACGCGACGCCGAGGACCACCCCGGTCGTGACGAAGGCCACGGGGAGGGCTCCCGCGGCCACACCGAGCAGGCCGACGAAAAACAGGGCGAGAAGGACGAACGCGTCGAGCATGCGTTCCACGACCA
Organism: Gemmatimonadota bacterium; assembly: GCA_019348265.1. Classification (GTDB taxonomy): domain Bacteria; phylum Gemmatimonadota; class Gemmatimonadetes; order Longimicrobiales; family Longimicrobiaceae; genus JAHWJV01. The sequence continues at coordinate 1,722 of JAHWJV010000175.1, read as the reverse complement.
GCGTAGCGAGCACCCGCATCGGCGGGGAGCGGAGCGTGTCACCGAAGCCGAACGCGCGCACCAGGTCCCCGGCGCGCAGCGGGACGGTATTGTTTACCGCGAGGCTCAGCAGGAACGGCCGCGCGCAGCTCTGCAGAGGCAGACTCGGCTCGAGCGCCCGGAGCATCCACCACCAGCGGACGATGCGGACGCCGAAACCGGCCGCCAGCGCCGCGAGGCCGACCAGCAGTGGGAATGGTCGAGCCGAGCGGAGAGTAGCCTGAATCGACGACCAATCCAGTTTTCCAAACGCCAGGTAGACGAAAGCGCCCGCGACCACTAATCCCACCGCCGGGCGCAGCCACCGATTCTTGCCCTTCATGCCTCCCACATCGACAGCGGCCGCTCCGCATGCCCATCCGGCTGCTCGAACCCGAGGCGCTCCTGGACCAGGTAAAGCGGCCGCCGCTTCGCCTCGGCATAGATGCGCCCGACATATTCGCCGATAATCCCGAGCGTCAGAAGCTGAATTCCGCCCATAAAAAGGATCACGATGAAGAGGGCCGTCCAGCCGGTGACCCAGATGCTGGTGAAAAACCGAAGGAAGAGCGCGTAAACGATGCCGAGCATCGCGAGCCCCGACGCGCTGAAGCCCATCCAGGTAGCGAGGCGAAGCGGAGCTATCGAGAAAGAGGCGATCCCGTCCAGGGCAAAGCGGAACATCTTGTAAAAGGGATACTTGCTCTCCCCCGCGAGACGAGGCGCCCGCTCGTACGGAACCTCGATCTGGCGGAACCCGACCCAGCTCACCATTCCCCGGATGAACCGGTCGCGCTCCGGCATCGCCTGCAGCGCAAGGACCACCTTGCGGTCCATCAAGCGGAAATCTCCCGTATCCAGAGGGATCTTGGTGTCGCTGAGCCGGTTCAGGAGGCGGTAGAAAGCTTTGGCAGTCCAGAGCTTGAAGGCAGTCTCCCCGGGTCGATCGGTACGGATGCCGTACGCGACGTCGTACCCCTCACGCCAGCGCTCCACCATTCTGGCGATGACCTCCGGCGGGTCCTGTAGATCCGCATCGATCAGTACCACGGCGTCGCCCGTCGCGTGCTCCACTCCCGCGGTCACGGCGATCTGGTGCCCGAAGTTGCGCGAAAACCGGAGGACCCGCACGTGTGGGTCCTCCGCGTAGAGCTGGTGAAGAATACGGGGCGTGTCGTCGCGACTGCCGTCGTCTACATACACGATCTCGAAGTCGAGAGAGTCCAGACCCGCGAGTAGCGCCGCGAGCCGCTGGTGCGTCTCCCGAATGACGGCCTCTTCGTTGTAGCAGGGGACGACGACCGAGAGTAACTGCTTCGCGCTCATTTTTCGGAGGCCACTACTGTCGTTATAAGGCTGCCTAAAGGTCGAAGCGACGTCGGAATATCCTCAAAAGGTGGCCGCATACGCCACAACCGTCAAGTGGACGGGTATATAGGTCATTAAGCGCGGGCACACGGAACGGGCATACGGTTGGCGAAAGCAGGGATCGACACGCCTCGAGAAATGCTGTGGATTCCGGCGCTTTCGGCCGGGCTACAGACGTATCACCGCTGTGTCGCACGACTATACCAACGTCAGACCTCCGCAACCTTGGCAACCTTCCGTACCGTGTCGCGCGGCGTTCTACTTCTCGCCCTCCTGCTCTCCGGCGGCTGCGATCCCTGCACGGGTGTCGGCGTGTGCGGGGAGCCGCAGGTCAGG
>JAHWJV010000174.1 GCA_019348265.1 Gemmatimonadota bacterium | reverse complement strand
TCTTCCGATCTGCGCTGGTGGGAAGAGCGGGCGCGGCGCCATGGCGCGCGGGCGGTGTACAACAGCGGGCACGCCGCCGAGGATCTTCCCCTGATTGACCAGAAGCAGAAGGAGATCCTCTACCCGATCCTCCAGAGCCGGCTCAACGGAGACGAGCGCGTCATCCTCGACTTCGGATGCGGCCCGGGCCGGTTTACTCCGGATCTCGCGCAGCTCGTGCGTGGACGGGCCATCGGAGTCGACCCCATTCAATCCCTCCTCGACGCCGCGCCGAGAACCGAGGCCACGGAGTACCGGCTGGTGCGGCATGGCTGCTTACCACTGCAGGACGATTCGGTCGACGTAGTCTGGATCTGCCTGGTCCTGACATGCATCGTGGACGCCCGCGCGGTCCGAGAGGCGGTCGCGGAGGTCGAGCGGGTACTCCGGCCCGGCGGGCTCGTGTTCCTCGTCGAGAACACCGCGGCGAAGAAGGACATGCGGCACATCGCCTTCCGCTCGATCGACGACTACCGCGCGCTGTTTGCGTTCGCGCCGCTGCGGCATGAGCGGGATTACGAGGATCGGGGGGAGCCGATCTCGATCCTCTGCGGGCGGAAGCGCGGAGCGAGCGCGAGTGGATGAGACCCGGCCGGTAGTCGCCCACTTCGTCGGCAAGATCTACCTGAAGGCGTCCGAGAACTGGATCTACCGCCAGGTACGCGCGCTCGAGACCGTCCGCTCGATCTTCCTGGCGAAGCGCCGACAGAATTCGGAGGCGTATCCGTGGGAGCCGGTATACACGCTGGATGCACTCCCCACGCCGAATCGGGTCTACAACCAGCTCGCTGGGGAGCTCGTCGGCTACTTTCCCTTTCATCGTGCCGCATGTCGTCGCGGAAGGGTGCGCCTGCTCCATGCCCACTTCGGGTTGAACGCCATACGTGGGCTCCCGCTCGCGCGTGCACTCCGGGTGCCGATGCTCGTCTCGTTCTACGGGCGAGACATGTACCACCACCGGGACGGGGCCAGCGGGCTCCGCCGCAGCTACCGCAGAGTCTTCGCGGAGGGCGCCGGTTTCATCGCGGAGGGGCCGGCCGCGCGTGAGCAGCTCGTGCGGATCGGCTGCCCCCCGGAGAAGATCCACATCCACCGCCTGGGCATCGACCTCAGCGAGATTCCCGTATCGCTGCGGTACATCGGTGCCGGCACCCCGGTGCGGGTGCTGATGGCCGCACGGTTCACCGAGAAGAAGGGGCTGCCCTACGGGGTTGAAGCGTTTTGCCGCGTGGCGGCGACGGACTCACGCCTGCACCTGACGATCGTCGGCGAGGCGGACGCGTCCGACGCGGAGCAGAGGATTCGGCAGCAGATCCACGCGCTGGTGGCTCGGTCGGGTGTCGCCAGCCGGGTCCGGTTCGCGGGGTTCCTCTCCAACGCGGAGCTGCACGCCCTCGCCCGCGAGCACCACCTTTTCGTGCATCCGAGCATTCGCGCCGCGCAGGGAGACGCCGAGGGGGGGCATCCGGTCGTGATCACGGAAATGGCGGCGGCCGGGATGCCCGTCATCGCCACCCGCCACTGCGACATCCCCGAGGTGGTCGTCGATCGGCAGACGGGATGGCTCTGCGAGGAGCGCAGCGTGGAGCAGCTCGCGGCGGCGCTGCGCGAGGCGCTGGCCAAACCGGACCTGATTCCGGATTACGGCGCGGCGGGGCGGAAGCTGGTCGAGGAGAAATACGACGCGCGGCGGAATACGCTCGACCCCGTCTACGCCGAGTACCTGTCGGGGAGTCGCTGATTCTGGAGGGGCGACCACCACGCCAACAGCGGGAGTGGACGTGGCGCGTCGGGGCCGCGGGGACGGGACCAGAAGATGACGCGGCGCTCGGCTCCCGACCGTTCGAGAGCCGAGCGCCGCTCCGTCAGCCGGTCACGATCTGCTGCTTCGCATCGTCGAAGGTGACCTTCTTCCCCGTCTGCATCGCTGCGATGGTCATCACCAGCGCGAGCGAGTGGTTGTACCCCGCCTCGATATCCGCGTTGGGCTTCTTGCGACTGATCACCGACTCCATCCAGTTGCGCATGTTCGCCGTCGTCTCACTGTCTCCGCCCGTGTTCGCGTCCGTCGCGACGGGACCTGCCGCCTCCGAAAGCTTCATCTTCGGCAGCAGCCTCTCCTGCATGCCCATGGCCTCGGCGTGGTTCTTCTGGAGCCCACCTTCCGGCGTGACCTCTCCGGTTTCGAGGTTCAGCATCCCACCGTTGGAGTAGTAGTACTCCTTGACCCCGCCGGCGGAGTTGTTCATCCGCGACGAGTAGGTGACCTGGAACCCCCTGGACGGGTCGTTCAGAGGGCCGTAATCGAATACGATCGTGAGCGTATCCCAGTTCCGGCGGCCGTCCTTCCACTGGTAAATGCCCCCGTTGGCCACGACGCTGCGCGGGTGCGGTAGATCGGTGAACCAGTGGACCGTGTCGATCTGGTGCACCAGCCACTGGTCGGGGATGCCCGACGAGAAGGGCCAGAAGAGACGGAACTCGAGGTATTTCCGGGCATCGAACGGCTCGTAGGGACGGTTCATCAGATAGCGCCGCCAGTCCGTGTCCTGCTCACGCAGCTGGCTGACCGCCTGGGGACGACGCCAGCGAGACGGCTGGTTCACGTTCCAGGTCATTTCCGCCATCACGATGTCACCGAACTTACCGCTCTTGATGAACTCGTTCGCCAGCTGGTACTTCGGCGAGCTGCGGCGCTGCGTCCCGATCTGTACGATGCGCCCGGAACGGCGGACCGCCTCGCGAATGGCTTTGGCGTCTTCCAGCGTATTCGCCAGCGGTTTTTCGATGTATGCATCCTGCCCCGCCTGCATGGCCTCGACGCCGTGCAACGCGTGCTGGAAGTCCGCGGTCGAGATGATCACCGCGTCGGTGGACCGCGATGCGTACAGCTCTTCGTTGTTGCGGAAAGCGGTGATCTTGCGCCCGGTGGCCTTCTCCAGCCCGGCGACCGCTTCGTCACGGCGGCGGTTCCAGATGTCGGACACCGCGACGAACTCGAAGTTCAGCGCCTTGGCGTTTGCCTGCATGGCCGGAATGAGCGCACCCCTGAAGCGGTCCGAATAGCCGATGACACCCACCCGCACCCTGCTGTTCGCGCCCTGGATCCGCGAGTAGCTGTACGCTGGAGACGAAGTGGCGAAGACGGCGCCTGCCGCTCCGGCGGCCGCAGTCTTGAGGAACGAGCGACGCGGTATGGACTGGTCGGACATGGTCTCCTCCGGTCTGGTGACGAGCGGCTCGCCGAGGCGGAGCGGTGCGCGTCCGGAGCGCTTCCGCGAGGCGAATGGGAATTGGCAGACATACGGGTTCACGTCACGGGCGAACGATCCCTGCCTGACGCCGCCCTTTCATTTCCAACCTAGCGACGGTGGCCGCCCCTCGTCCAGCGCTCACCGGCCGGCCAGCAGCGGCCTCCCCGTGACGCTGTGGAGCGCCGACTCCAGAATGACGGCGGCGGTGTTCACGTTCTCACCGCCGGTCGACTTGCGGCTCTTCTCGAACACCCCCGAGCTCCATGCTCGGCCGGTTCCCCTCGCTACAGCGACCGCATCCACCGCCAGGCGCGTGTACCCGCCGGGGAGCAGCGCGTGCCAGCCGAACGCCGCCTTCGCGCTCACCCAGCGAGGCTCCTGCAGCACGTCGGCATCCTGCGCGCCCACCACGAACTGGTGGCCGTGGTAGTTGATCGAGTAGTAGTAGAAGTAGTACGGCGCCACCGGGATCGCGTCCTCGCTCACCATGGTCACCTGGCCGGTCCGGCGATACCGCTCCTCCTGCACCCGCAGCACCCGGCTCGCCAGATCTCCCATCTCCGGCGTCCAGCCCACCTCCAGGCCCATCAGCACGAAGGGTTCGCTCGTGAGGTGGTCGTACCCGCGGCGGTCCGCCACCAGGGGCACGTCCATGACGGTGATCGGGATCGTGTTGCGCCCCAGGTTCAGCGCCTCCTCCGCCCGGTACCCCCACAGCGCGAACCCCGCGGCCGCGTACTGCTCGTAGCCCACGCGCCCTTCCGTGTAGCGCTGCAGCTTGCCCGCCCCGTCTGCCGTGGCACCCTGGAGGTACCCCGCCGAAACCAGCGTGGAAAAGTCCAGCCGAGCGACGATCCGATTGATGTCCGCCGCGTACTGCGGCTCGTTCGTGGAGATCACCTTCAGCCATACCAGCAGCCGGCCGATGTCGATGGCCGACCAACCGGTGCCCCGGTCCGTGGCCAGCGTGTCGCGATCGTCACGCCCCGCGATCGTGCCGGTCGCGGTCGAGTAGTTCTTGCTGAGCGCCGTTCCGTCGAACAGACGCACCGTCTGCAGCGAGCGGAGCGACCGGCGCATGCGGCGATCGTACTCCGCGCTCCCGACCAGGCCCAGCCTGTGCGCGCTGTAAAGCCCGGAAAGCGCACTCGCGATGTCCCATACGGTGGCGTAGGGGTAGCCGCTCACCGAATTGACCCACCCGGTCCCGGGCTGGTACTCGCGCTCCATGTAGTTCCACGCCGTCCGCGCCGCCTGGAGGAAGAGCGCGTGGTCCGCGTGCACCGGGACGCCTGCGCTCGGCGGGAGCTCGGGGTCGGTAGGCGCAGAGGCAGCATCCGAGCACGCGGAAAAACCTGCGAGCAGGAGGACGAGCGCGGAGCAGCCAGAACGTCTGGTCATATCGAGGAGAGTACACATTCGAGGGCGCGTAGAACGTGCCTTCAATCTATAAACATTTTGCGTTATTCGAAAGGCAACCAGCTTATTTACAATCGCTTAGGTCGCCTTTGCCGCCACGCTGCGGGCCGATCGCCTCGATGCTCGTAGGCTAACGGACCACAAGCACCTTCGCCAGGCTCCGCCACTGCCCGGAACAGTATCGGATGGGCGCGAAAAGCCCCACTTCACGAGCGGTGAAGTGGGGCGGATCGGAAACGCGAGCGCTGACCCGCGGTTGTTCTACTTGTCAGAATGAGAAAGCGCTGAAGGAGTGGTATGCACGCTTCCGTCGCGCCTTCGCATCCCGAGCGCTGCTCCGAGAGGAGCTACAGCGCGGCAACGCAGGTGGCCGTGACGGTCATGGTGCGAGTCAAGTTGTTCGCGTTGAACGCCACGAGGACCCAGCCGTTCCCACCAGAGCTCCGCTCGAAGGTGAACGGGGCGAAGGTGCTGTTCCCGGTCTCGAAGCGAAATCCTCCGGCGATGGCGACCTTTCCGCTCGGGCACACTGCTTCGGCGGTTCCCACCGACGCGGCGGATACGCTCGCGGACGCGGAGGCGGTCGTCAGACCGGAGACCCCGTTCGCGCCGGGCTGCCCCTGGGGACCCACTTGCCCGGCCGGCCCCTGGGGACCCACTTGCCCGGCCGGCCCCTGGGGACCCAATGGGCCAGCAGGGCCGGTAGGGCCGGCAGGTCCGACGGCACCCGCAGGTCCCTGAGCACCGGCAGGCCCGGTGGCGCCCTGTGCACCTGGTGCGCCCTGTGGGCCTGACGGGCCCGGCTCGCCTTTCGGTCCGGTGGGCCCCACTTCACCACGTCCCCCGGTCGGACCGGCGGGACCGGCCGACCCCACTTCGCCTCTCTCGCCCTTTTCGCCTCTCTCGCCCTTTTCGCCCTGATTGCCGTTCGCCCCTGCCGGGCCTTGCGCCCCCGCGAGCCCGGAGGGCCCCTGCGGGCCTCGAGCGTTCCAGGTGAACTCGACGTGCTCCGGCCGCAGGCAAGCCGACGGCAGGCCGGCTGCCTTGATCCGGTAGGTAGTGCCGGTGCTCGGAATGTGACACGCGGCAAGTACGCTGTCCGCGGTGGACGCCTGACCCTCCGCGGCTCCGGCGGAGGCGAGCGCAACCGAGCCGGCAATGAGCGCCGGCCCGAACCATCGCAGCATGGAGGTTTTTGTCGTCATTCGGCGGCAGGTGATCATAGTGAGAGCCCCAGGAGAAGAGCCGCCCGGTCTAGGGTGAGGCCGATGACGCTCAGCTCGGGCCCGTCCAGCGTGGCCGCGGAGCTACCTCTCCCGTAGGCGGAAAGCGCCTCCCGGGCTTCCGTCAACGAGCGCGCTGCGCCGGCTGCGTCGCGGGCGGAGAGGCGTTCCGAGAACCGTTCGAGAGAGGTACGCAGCCGGTCCGCACCGCTCCGGTCCTGCAGGGTCGGTATGATCCGGCCGGTCAGATCGCCGATCGCCGGTCGGAAGAGCGCGAGCTCCGCGGACGGCGCGAGCTCACCGTGGGGAGGCTCCGGAGCGCTCGGTCCTTCCGAGCAGCCCACGAACAGGGAAAGAGTTGCGAACGTGAACGCTCGCGCGACCGAGCAGTCGCTAAGGGAGTAACGCATAAACCCGGGGATCGGAGGTTCAGAGAAGGGCTGGCGCGGCCATGATCGACGGGCGTCCCGCCGTGGGACGAACTCCGCGGAGCTCGGCGGCGGATGCGCGTCCGCCGAGACGGGAGGGCGCCGGCGGAGCCTGCGCGTACAGCATTCTCCTCCTGATGATTATCGTCGGGCGTTCGGTGATTCTTAATCGCCAGCCGACAGAGAACGGCACTACACGCACTCCCTAGCCGTTCCTTCCCGCAGGCTGAGTTCACAGCCAGCCAGGGTCCCGCGCTGGACGGCGGGCGTTCACACGGACCATCATCGGAATCCAGCACCCCCGCGGCTACACAGCCGCGGGGCTTCTTCGTGGGGGCCGAGGCGCAGTACGACCGTGTCCTTCGATCGATCGCTGGCGGGGCTCGCGCGGCCGGTGCTCGTCGCCAGGTCGGCTACGGCATGCGCGTCCCCTGCGTGCGCCCCCGCAGTATCGCGGAGGGTCCGTTCACGTCGTAGATGGCCAGCAGGTGCCCCCTCAGCTCTTCTCCCTGGAGGCGGTTGACGAACTGCACCGTCACCTGCACCCCGGGCCGGAGCAGACTGGGGAACGGACCCATTTCGGTGACGACGAGATCGCCGCTCGACTCGATCACGCGCATCGGAATCGGGTCGCGGTCGGGAAACTTCGCGGTCCATCCGGCGCTGTCGGCCGTCGCGTGAATGACGACCGTGGGGAGGCTGTCACCGACCATGTTGAATTGCCGGACCTGCCAATCGCCGGCGAAGCGCTCGAGCGAAGACTCGCCTCCCGCCGACGCTTCCGCCGATTCAACGGTCGCCGACGTCTCGTCGGCTGCGGTTCCACAGGCGCCCAGCGTGGCCGCGAAGAGCAGGATGGCCGCAACTCTCAGCTGAGAAGTCATTGGGGATCCTCCGGGAAGGGGCCGCTGCGGAGATCAACAACAGGCGCTGAAGCCACGTTCAGTAAGCGTCGAGCCGCGGCTCTCGTCAAGCCTGACGGAGCCGCGGAACACCCGCGTGAGCGCCCCGCTTCCGCGCCCGTTCTCGCGCTGCAGCGAGCGCGCTCGCTTCCGGATCCCGGACTTGCGCC